>PKYX01000111.1:11683-23639 GCA_003132825.1 Acidobacteriaceae bacterium | reverse complement strand
CTGATACCACCCGAGCGTGTGATCTTCGACTTTAGCCGCAGCTTGCGTCCCCCCATAAAACCACGCCGTCTGTTGCGAATAAACCAACGCCACGCGCGCCAGCGGCGTCTCGTGCCGCAAATAAGGTTCGACCTTGTGGGCCCACAGGTAAATGTCCTCCACTCCCTTCAGCCAGCGTTTGTCGTGCAAAGTCCCGCTGAATTTGCTGAACCACGGACGCATGCCGTTGGCGATCCCGTCGAGCGCCCAGATGCGGATTTCCGCATCGCTCTGCACGCTATCCTTCCAGCGATAGGCCTCTTCCAGGCCAACGCCGAACAGTCCGATGACGGGTTTTCGATCGACCGTGGCCCGATATTCCTTTCCCGTCTTCCCCATCGCCCACGGGGCGGCCAGACCGTGCCGCCCCTGCCGGTCCGCTACCAGCATCGGCGCCAATGCGCCGAATTGCTGGGCGTCAAGCGAACTGAGCGCCCCGCCGCCATTGTTCGGGATGACGCACGAGTCCGCATTGATGCTGCGCACCGCAGCGTCCCAGAGCCGCCACAGCTCGAAGAGCCGCTGTTGCCGCCACAGGATGTAAGCCCGCCGCGCCGGATCCTGGGCATCGTCGGTCCGCGGTAAATCAAAGCCAGATGCGGCCTTGAAATTTGCCCGGCAATGTTGGCAGTAGCACTCGCCGGATCCGTCCCAGCGGTTGACGAACACTCCGTCGACCCTATAGCGCGACATGATTTCTTTGTGCACTTCGGTCATGAATTCGAAGTTGTACGGCCCCAACCCGCACGTCACCCACATCTCCGGCGACGCCCAGTGGCGGCGGGGATTGCCCTCGGCGTCCACGGCAATCCAATCCGGGTGCGCGGCTTGAACATCGTCGTAGGTCGCGTGCGGGTCGGTGCGTACCAGCACCACCAAGCCAAGCTTTCGGCAGCCGGAAACCAGATCGCCGAGCACGTCGCGGTCGCCGAGCCACCGGCTGCGATGATGAAACGGAATCTGCGTCGGGTAAAAGGCCACGCATCCGCCGCCACTCAGGCAGACAGCTGTGGTCTGGGAGCGCCGGAAATAGTCCAGCCAGAAGCCGAGGTCAAACTTGCCGGGATCGTCCTCGACCAGCGTGAGCTGTGCCCAGCGCATCGGTTTGTCGATCCACGATGGAGCGGCAGCGACCGGCGCGGGGGAAGACTGGTCTGCTCGAAGCAGGCTGGGGGTGAATTGCGCCAGCGCCGCGGCTGTGCCGGCGACGGTAGTGGTTTGCAAGAAGCGTCTGCGAGTACAGGATGGTGTGGTCATGGAAGGCCGGATGAAGCGAAGGCAGTGAAGAGTTTACTCGCTCCGCAGCCTCCCCCGGCAAGCCGTCCACCCCGTTCGAGAAGTGTTCCTGGACGAACCCTGGCGAAACCGACAGAGTGTCCCCCGACCGGTCATTGGTTCTGACCGGCAGGTAGGTGTCGATGACGTCTGGGCGACCCATGGCTCTAGCGATTGCGATGCGGGGGCAACGCGCAGGCGCCGACCCCTCGCAGGTGAGAAAACAGTTTCGTTACCCCTTGACATTCGCCTTCCATTCGCCAACAATCTGGCTATGGCGATCACNNTTTGAAGAGATTGGCCAAGGAATGGGGCTCAGTTCGCTGGCCACCGTGCACAAACACATTTCCAACTTGGAGAAAAAAGGGCTGCTCACGCGCGACTACAACCGCAGCCGCTCGATCGATTTGCTCCCACCCAAGGGTCGGCTGAAACAAGCCATGTCGGTGAACACCACCATGGTGCTGCCACTGATGGGGCGGATCGCTGCCGGACAACCGATTGAAGCGGTACAGAATAATGAGACCATTTCGCTCGCCGACTTTGTTCGGTCGAAGGAAGTGTTCGTGCTAGAAGTGCGCGGCGAGTCGATGCAGGATGAGCACATCCTGGACGGGGATTATGTGCTGGTCGAGAAAGCCAAGACGGCGCATAACGGAGACATTGTGGTCGCGCTGGTGGATGGGACTGACGCCACGCTGAAGCGGTTCTACCGTGAGGGCGACAAAATCCGTCTTCAGCCTTCCAATGCCAGCATGAAGCCGATCATCGTGCCAGCGGCGGTGGCGCAGATTCAGGGTAGAGTGATCGGGGTGCTGAGGAAGTACTAGCTCAAAAGATTCGGGCCACCACGGGGACATGCCGGCGAAAATCCGTGCGGCCATCAACCAGAACGCCCGGCTTCTGGCCGGGCGTCGCATGACGAGATGCTAGAGGCTGACGGCTTCTGCCTCACCCAATGTGCTTTTCGGCTGCCGGTTGAATGGCGTCCTTTGGAATGTGCTTTTCGAGCGCCTGTTGAATGGCTTCCTTCGGGCGGTAGCCTACCAACTGCTCGACCACCTGGCCCCCTTTGAACACCAACAGGGTGGGAATACCGGTGACCTTGTAGCGCATCGGCGTGGCACTGTTGCGGTCGACGTCCATCTTGCCGACCTTCACCTTGCCTTGGTACTGGTGGGCAAGTTCCTCAACGATGGGAGCGATGGCACGGCAAGGTCCGCACCAGGTGGCCCAGAAGTCCAATAGAACGGGTTGTTCCGACTTCAGAACATCCTGGTCGAAATTCGAGTCATTTACTTCAAGGATTCCATTGCTTGCCATTATTTGTCTCCTCTGTCGTCGACGGACGCGCTCGCCCGCAGTGCCCTAAACCCCACACTTTGCGCATCCACCCCAATCCGGCTTCTTATCCTAGCACTTGTATTCGATGCAGGTCATCGCGAGAAGTCGCAAGGCAAGTTCGGCGGTTGGCCCTTGGCAGGCGGACTTTGGTGTGCGCATGTGCTAGAGAACTGGTCCGCGCCTCCTGGAGTCGGCGGACGGTGGAAGCCCGGCTGCCAGCCGCCCAGGCGCCGATCCGATGGGTCCAATAAAAAAGCGTCCGGAACGATTAAGTTCAGGACGCCTCGGCAGGGCAGCCCTCCCCCAGAACTGCCAAACCACGATTCGGATATTAGGCTGAGGGGACAGAAGTGTAAATGTCACTTTCGTAATCGCGCGATGTGTCTCCGGTAACCGGCGCGGACGGCATCGAGTAACCCGTGGTTTTCGGAGACAGATGACGCTAATCCGTTGGCTGCGATTGAAAAATAAAACCTCGGGAGAGTGCGGATAGATAATTGGTTGCCCGGTCCGGGCTGAGTCGACTCCAGCCGAGGAGCGAGTGCTCTACTTCAGTTGCCAGCTCTGGCCGGCGTCGGCGGTGATCCAGATTTCATGGTTTGCAGTAGTGAGTTTGCCATGCTGCGGGTCGGTGAATTCGAGGGCAATGATGTCAGCGACAAGGATTCTGCCGCCGGCGGCGGGTTCAACTTTCTGCCAGTGCTGGCCGCTGTCGGAGGAATGGTAGAGTGCGCCAGCCGAGCCTCCGATCCAGACTTCAGGACCCAGAGCAGACAATGCGCGGAAAACCACCCCGCCAGCGACGGAGATAGACTGCCATGTCTTTCGGTTGTCGAGGGAGCGCAGCAGCAGAGTTCCGTCGGAGGAGAGCGTCCAGCGGGGCAGGATGGACTCACTCGCGGTTTCGCTTCGCAGCGTTTGGTTTCTTGAGATCATGGAACCGCCGGCGATCCCCTTTTGGGAACGGCCGCCGATCGGCGGCGCGGGTTCAGGCGGCGGAGCGGGCGGGGCGAAATCCTTGGCCTCGGTGCCGGGATAGACCCGGACCTGCTCGGTTGACACGGCGGGAGCGGCCGACTCGACTTGCACCGCTTGGCTTGCAGCGGGCAGCTGCACTTGCCTGGTCTCGAGCCCTTCCTCCTGCCGGCCCACGGTCGGTAGTTTCTTGTCGGCTTGGGCCGGGGCGACCTTGGCAATCATAGCGGGCGCAGCCCCCGATTCCTTCCCCTGCGATTCGGGCGTCGCAGCTCCGAAGCCGGATCCCCCGCCTATCTGCGCGGTCTGCTTCTGCAGTTTGCCTACGTCGCGCGGTTTTCCGAGGGACGCCGCGCCCCGGGGAGACCCGCGACCAGGCTGCGGGGCTTCAGCCCGGGCAACCATCTGCTCGGCCCGTTCAGAAGCCTGGGTTTGGCTGGAATACTCCTTCGGCATGGACTGAGTCTGCTTGAGAGCGACGAGGCTTCCCCTAGTGGCGAGTGCGTGACGACGCAGGATCACCGCTCCACCGACCACCACGACACAGGCCGCCACCGCAGCCCACCGCAGCCCCAGCCTGTGCCAGCCACGGGGAGGGGACGGCTGTGCCGCGGCAGCCACGGCCGCGTGCTGTTGTTCGATTGGCGGCAGGGAGAACGAAACTATCTGGCGGCAATCGGCGCAACTGGCCAAGTGTTCTAGCACCGGAACACGTTCGCTCTCACTCAGCGACCTCTCGGCGAAGCCGGCGAGCAAATCGGGATCAGGATGAACTCCGGCCTTGGCGGTTGCCTGGAGGCGCTGGCGCACGAGTTTGGGCAGCGGTTCCATATTCCTAGCCAATATTCCTAGCCAATGCTTTCCTCACACATGCAGCATTTCATCGACCAGTTCATCCCGTTCCGTCTCCGGTTTCTGCTTGAATCTCCTCCTCAGGGAACGATTGGGCCTTCACTTTTTGCGTGAGGTTGTGAACATTCACTTGCAGGTCGCGGACGTCGACCTCCATGGCCTCTTCTGCCTGGCGATGGCTCATGCCATGGCGGACGAGCGCGGCCATGATGCGCTTGCGCAACGCCTTGGCGATTTTGTCCAGCTTGCGGCTGACTGTCGATTCGTGCACGCCGAGCAGGCGCGCGATGTCGGCCAGGGTTCGATTGTCTAGATAGTAGGACGCCAAAAGGAAACGATCTTCGGCCGATAGCCCGGCCAGCGCACCGACGGTCGCCGCTTCCACTTGGGGATCCACCACGGCGGCCGGTGGCGGATCGGGAGCGACGAACTGGGCGCCGCCTTCGCTTTTCTCGTCCAGACTCACCAGGATTCGCTGGCGGCGGTAACGGTTGATATACTCCTGCCCCAGCACGGCGCGCAGCCAGCCCTCGAGGGAACCGCGGCCGGTATAGGAAGCCAGTTTGGACATACGTTTTCCGTCCTGCGCCGTGGTGCCATAGAGATCGGCGTAGAGCGAGTCGGCCAGATCGCGGGCGGCAGAGCTCTCCTTGGTGATGTAGGCGGCGATGTCATAGAGCTTCCCGCGATAACGCAGAAGGAAAACGTCCCAGGCACGTTCGCTACCGAACCCGCACGCTCGGGCGAGGGCCAAGTCCTCCACTCTCAGACTGCGAAGGAATTCCACCAACTCGCGGTCGTGGGCGCCGCCTGACAGGGTTCCCGACGGCATGTACTTGGCGGCAACTTCCCGGAGGATGGCGACAAACTGCTCCCGGCTTAGCCCGAAATCCTCGCCACGGCTCTTTCGATAGAGATCCAGCATGACGGACTCGAACTCCGCGGGGAACTGCACTACGGATTGGACACTGGACACCGTCATGGTGGTTACAGCCACCCCGGATCGTATCAATTTTTTGGATGCAAGAAGGCGGGATTTTCCGTTCTTTAGAACAGGCGGGGGCGGCTCCGAGGTTCGGGTGGCTAGTTCCTGCCAGGGTCGGAGCCCATGCTGGCCGGCGGCGGGAAAGGCACCCTGTTCTTCCGGACGCCAGGTCGCCGACCTACAAGTCTTTCGGAGGAACGCGATGAATTTCAAGCTGTGGATGCCCGTTCTGGGGCTGGCATTTCTGGCCGCGACGGCATTGTTTCCCCACTCAACCGCTCAGGCCGGCGAAGTTGGATCCGGCTCGGGCTACAAAGTGCTCGAACCGATCCGGCACGGGAACCTGACCGTCTTTCCGGTAGTTGCCGCGACGTCTCACGACACCCACCAGTTTCTGACGCTCGATGAAGGCGTGCGCTCGGGCGAGGTTGTCGTCACCGAATACGGCGACGTGCAGCCCTTGCTGCGGGGTCCTATGGTCCGACAGCCCCACGAAGGGGCGGAGGTGAATCAGTTGGTGCTAGTGAACAACTCCAAGCGGCCACTGATTCTGCTGGCGGGAGAGATCGTGACGGGAGGAAAACAGGATCGGGTGATTGGCCAAGACCGCATCGTGCCAGCCGAGAGCGATCCCATTGATTTGCGTGTCTTTTGCGTGGAGCCGGGACGCTGGACCGCGACCTCGGCGCAGTTCGGGTCGATGGGATCGGCCATGGCCCAGCCGGCGATTCGGGCCAAGGCCATGGGTCCGAAAGACCAGGATCAGGTCTGGTCGGAGGTTCGGAAGCAACAGGCGAAAATCTCAGCCAGTCTGGCAAGCGAGGAAGCGATTCAGGTCAACGGAACGACTTCCTACGCCCGGGTCATGGGGGAAAAAGCCGTCGAGCAACAGGTGGATTCTGTGGCCGAACCCATCGAGCGCAGCTACCAGAGCCTGATCGGGCAGCTGCGGGATCGGAATGCGGTGGGCGTGGTGGTGGCGGTGAACGGCCGGATTATCTGGGCAGACATTTTCGCCAGCGCCAATCTGCTGGAGAAATATTGGCCCAAGCTGGTGCGGTCGTATGCGGCGGAGGCCATCGTCACCCAGACCGGCGGCGGTGAAGTCGGCGTGAAGCCGGCGCAGGAATTTCTGGACAACACGGAGGGCCGCCGCGAAACCGTGGAGAATGAGCCCGGCCTTTATCGCCACACCGAGATCGCCGGCCCGGGCTTCACGGTGTTCGAGCTGACTTCGCTATTGCCCAAGACCGGGTTCGATCTGCACGTGGCCAAAATGGCGGAGTAACAAGGGTTGGCGGCCGATGGCCCATCAACGATGGCCGATGAACGATAAATGATAAACGACGACTTTCGGATCCCGGCAAGGGGCAGAGCGCGCCGAAATTCTCCTTTTGCCAGGCAGCCGAAGCGGTCAAGCCGGACCACCTCTGCCCACTCCGCGGCTCTTCTTCGCCAATCGGGCAATCCTGGTTTGGAATGTCCTCCGCCTTTGTAATTTCCTCGTGGACAAGAGTATCTTGGGAGTCGAGTTTCCGAAACCGAGGACCCTGTGGAAATGAAGCGAGCGGTGTGGGCGGCAATGCGCGGAATAGCGGTCGTATCCTTGCTGGCCGCGTGCGCCATGGCTGGCGATTCGGGCTTCCACCTGCTGAAAACATATAAGGTGGGCGGGGATGGGGGATGGGATTATCTGCGCCTCGACAGCGCCTCACGGCACCTCTATATCTCGCGAGGCACCCATGTTTTGGTCATCGACGCCGATTCGGGTGATGCGGTGGGGGAGATCCCGGACACGGCGGGAGTGCACGGCATCGCGCTGGCTTCTGAGCTCGGCCGCGGCTTCACCAGCAACGGACGGGAAGGCACGGTCACCATCTTTGATTTGAACACTTTGAAGCCGATTGCCAAGGTCAGCGTGGGCGAAAATCCCGACGCCATCCTATACGATCCGGTCACCAAACGAGTATTCACCTTCAACGGTAGAAGCCATGATTCGACCGCCATCGACGCTGTCAAAGGCACGGTGGTCGGGACCATCAAATTGGACGGGAAACCCGAATTTGCGGTTAGCGATCAGAGCGGGGAAATCTTCGTGAATATCGAAGACAAAAGTGAGCTGGTGGCGATCAATCCGGCGAAGTTGGAAGTCAAATCCGAATGGCCCTTGGCGCCCTGCGAGTCGCCGTCGGGGCTGGCCATCGACCGCAAGAATCGCCGGTTGTTTGCCGGCTGCGACAACAAGGTCATGGCCGTCGTGGATGCGGACAGCGGCAAAGTGCTCAGCACCCTGCCCATCGGCCGAGGCGTCGACGCCGCGAGATTTGACCCCGAAACCGGATTGGCCTTTGCCTCCTGCGGGGAAGGCGTGCTGACGGTCATTCGGGAGGAGTCGCCGGATAAGTTCAGCGTGCTCGAGAATGTTCCAACCCAAACGGGAGCCCGCACCATGGCTCTCGACGAAAAAACCCACAATGTTTTTCTGGTGACGGCTCAGTTTGGTCCGTCGCCAGCACCGACAGCGGACCAACCTCATCCCCGCCCCCCCATTCTCCCGGACAGCTTTGTGGTGCTGGTGTTCGGCAAGTAGGCAGTGGTGCGATCAGACTCTGCTTCTACTGGCATGAACTCACGACCCAACATCCTGGCGCGGGCGGTGGTTCTTCTGCTGCTTGTGCTCGGCCCAAGTTTCGCCCCCGCCTACTCGGTACTGACGCACGAGCAGATTGTCGACTTTCTGTGGGCAGAACAGATTCAGCCGCTCTTGTTGAAGCGTTTTCCGGGCGCGACCGCTGACGATTTGCGCAAAGCCCACGCCTATGCCTATGGCGGCTCGGTCGTGCAGGACATGGGGTACTATCCCTTCGGCAGCAAGTATTTCAGCGACCTGGCGCACTATGTCCGCAGCGGGGATTTTGTGGCAGCGCTGTTGCGCGACTCCTCCGATGTCAATGACTACGCTTTCGCCCTGGGAGCACTGGCGCACTATGTTTCCGATAACACCGGCCATCCCGCCATCAATCGCATCGCCGCCATCGAATTCCCCAAGCTGCGCGCCAGGTATGGCGATGAGGTCACTTATGCCGACGATCCGAAGGCTCATATCCGCACCGAATTCGGCTTCGACATGGTGCAGGTCGCCAAGAATCGCTACACTTCGGACCGCTATCACGATTTCATCGGCTTTGAAGTATCCAAACCGCTCCTGGAACGGGCTTTCCTCGAGACCTACGGCCTGAAGCTCGAAGACATCGACGGAGACACCGATCTGGCGATTGGCAGCTTCCGCCGCGCCGTGAGCGTGATTATTCCCGAAATGACGCGCGTGGCTTTGCTCTCACGACACGACCAGATCATAAAGGACACTCCGAACTTCGATAAGAGAAAATTCCTCTATGACCTTTCGCGCGCGGACTACCGTCGCCAGTGGGGAACGGTGTACCGCCGGCCGGGGATCGGAACCCGAATCCTCGCTTTTTTTCTGCGGCTCATTCCCAAGGTGGGCCCGTTCAGCGCGGTGGATTTCAAAATTCCTACCCAGCAGACCGAGGACATGTACATCCGAAGCGTGGACTTGACGGTGGATAGCTATTCCAGCCAGCTGCGGCAGCTCAGTCAGGGACGGCTCGACCTGCCGAACCGCGACTGCGATACCGGACGCAACACGCGCGCCGGCGAATACGTGCTGACCGACCAAACCTACGCCCGTTTGCTCAATGACCTTTCGAAACCCGGCCCCCCTCCCGTGCCCGCTCAGCTGCGCACCAACATACTGAATTTTTACTACGACCTGAACGCGCCCATCGCCACCCGGAAGAACAAGAAAGCCTGGCGGCGATTGCTCGAGGAGTTGTCCCGTCTGCACCTCCAAAGCCCCGAGCAGCAGCCCGAAAAGCCGCCTGTTGCCAATCCGTGAACCTCGGGCTGAAACCGGGCGGGATCGCGCGGCGGCTCCTGTAAACTAGGACCCTTTGTAAGACCCTGATTCTCCGAGGCCAGCCTTCATGAGCACTGCGGACGACAAGTTTTACCACGCGAGAATCACGCGGCGCGCCGATTACGGTCCTGACCTGTGGACGATTCGCATTCGGCCCTCTGGAGAGTTCAACTACCTTCCCGGGCAATACGCCACGCTCGGCGTCCAAGGCGCGGAAAAACGAGTGGAGCGGCCGTATTCGATCGTTTCATCGCCCTACGAAGGCGAAATCGAGTTCTTTTTCGAACTCGTCCCCCAAGGCGAACTGAGCCCGCTGCTTTACCAATTGCAGCCCGGGGCCGAAGTGCTGATGAGGAAAGTTCCCAAGGGCCGCTTCACGCTCGATACCAGCCGGGGACGCAGCAACCATCTGCTGGTCTCGACCGTGACTGGAGTCGCGCCCTTCGTCAGCTATGTCCGCACCCTTTACCAAGACTGGAAAGACGGCAAGTTCAGCGGAGAGCAGCACCTCTTTCTGCTGAACGGCGCCAGCCGCTCCTGGGAGTTCGGCTATTCCGAAGAACTGGAGAAGGTAGCGAGCGAGGTGCCCTGGCTAAAATATGTGCCCACCATCAGCCGTCCTTGGGACGATGCAAAATGGCAGGGCGAGACCGGCCGCGTGGATGACCTTTTGCGAAAATATACGGACCTGTGGGGCCTTGAGGGGACCAACTCGGTGGCTTACATCTGCGGGCATCCGCAGATGATTGAGAATGGCAAAGGAATCCTCGGGCGCATCGGCTTTACCAAGGAAGTGCTGAAGGAAGAGGTTTACTGGGTCCCGCAAAAGCATACGCCCACCGCCGGAGACGAATTTTAGCTTTCGGCGGGCGCGAAGCAGACCAATACGACCAGCTCTTGCGTGACGTCGTGGAAGCGGTGCTCCACACCCGCCTTCACGAAGATCACGCGGCCATCGCTTACGGCTTGGTCCTCTGATCCCAGTCGCCTGCGAGCCTGCCCGCGGACCACGTAGTACATTTCGTCCTCGTTATGCTGCCGTTGCGGGTCCGTGCCGCCCGCGGGCAGCACATAGAGGCCAGCGCTCATGGCCGAGACGCGCAGGAATTCCATGTATGGTTTCCCGCGCTGTCCCCATTGCTGCTCAAGCTGGGAAATCTCGAAGAAGCGGGACAGACCGCTCACTCGAACGCTCCGGCGAAAAAAATGGCGGTGTACTGCCGGACCAAGTGTTCCTCCTGCAAGGTGCCTTCCGGTCGGTACCACTGGTAGATCCAGTTGATCATTCCGAGCAAGGCAAACGCGGCGGCCCGCGGGCTCGCCGTGCCCTTGGACTTCCGTGCTTTCTGCACTTCGGCGATCAGGCTTTCGACAAAACGCACGTAGTCCTTCTTGCGTCCGTTGATGCGGCGACGCAGCGGCGGCGGCAGGGGATGGTTTTCGTGCAGCATCACCGTGATTTCGCGGTCGCGTTCCCGCAGCACTACGCCGATGTGCAGCCGGATCACCATGCGGAGGCGTTCTTCGGGATCGGCGATGTCCCGCACCCGGTCAATCACCTGTTCCTGGGTGATGTCCATGGCATGGTCCATTAAGTGAAACAGGATTTCGTCCTTGCTCTGGAAATGGTGATAGAGGCCGCCCTTGCTCAGCTTCAGGGCGCCGGCAACGTCGTTCATGGAAGTGGCGTCGTAACCCCGCTGCTGGAACAGACGGGCCGCAGCCTGCAGGATTTCGTGACGGGAATCGCTCGTGGCTTCTCGAGCCATTGGCAGGACAGCATATACGCAGCGACCGGGATTGCCAAACTTGCAACTCTTTTGGTCTTGACAGCGCCAGTCGGGAAAGCTAACATTTCCGTACTGACCGACCGGTCGGTCTGCTGGTCAGTTTCCCGGCGGCGTCGCAGAAGTGAGCTAACTGCAACAAAACAAGAGCCCGGAAGGGTTTTCTGTTTCACATTGAGGAGACTTTGTGGCCACTGTTTTCTACGAACGTGATGCCAACCCCAACGCCCTGAAGGGTAAAACCATCGCCATCATGGGTTATGGCAGCCAGGGTCACGCCCAGGCCCAGAACCTGCGCGACAGCGGCTACAACGTGGTCGTCGGCCTTGACCCGCATCGCGGCAGCGCGACCCAGGCTAAGGCGGACGGAATGACCGTTCTGCCCCCAGCCGAAGCCGCCAAGCGTGCCGACTGGATTCAGATTCTTACTCCCGATGAAACCCAGGCGGAGTTCTACCAGGCGGCCATCCTACCGGCGCTTCGCCCGGGCAAGATTCTGGGCTTTTCCCACGGTTTCAGCATCCATTTCAAGACCATTGTTGCGCCCCCCGACGTGGATGTGGTGATGGTGGCGCCCAAAGGTCCGGGCCATCTGGTGCGGCGGGTTTACAGCGAAGGCCGCGGCGTACCCTCACTGCTCGCTGTCCATCAGGATGCCAGCGGTCATGCCGAAGCCTACGGTTTGTGTTACGCCTATGGGATCGGAGCCACCCGCGCCGGGGTGCTCAAAACCACTTTCCGGGAAGAAACCGAAAGCGATCT
>PKYX01000111.1:0-11675 GCA_003132825.1 Acidobacteriaceae bacterium | reverse complement strand
ATCCACGAAGTGAAGCTGATTGTGGATCTCATCTACGACGGCGGACTCGCGCGCATGCGCTATTCGATTTCGAACACCGCCGAGTATGGCGACTTGACGCGAGGCCCTCGGGTGGTTCCCGATGAGACGCGTACTGCCATGAAAAAGATTCTGGCTGACATTCAGTCGGGCGACTTCGCCCGCGAGTGGATCGCGGAAAACAAGAGTGGGTGCAAGAACTTTAACGCCCTGCGAGAAGCCGAGAAGAACCACCCGGTCGAGGAAGTCGGCTCCCGGCTTCGCGCCATGATGTCGTGGCTGCCCAAGGAACAGAAAAAGTCCGCAGCCGCGCCGGAACCGAAGGTTGTCAATGCTTAGAGGAGCCGAGATCGTTTTGAGCTGTCTGCGCGGCGAGGGCGTTGATCTGGTATTCGGCTATCCCGGCGGCGCCATTATGCCGTTGTACGACGCCCTCGATGGCAGCGGAGTGCGGCATATCCTGACCCGCCATGAGCAAGGCGCGGTGTTCGCCGCCGAGGGCTATGCCCGCGCCACCGGCAAAGTGGGCGTCGCCATGGCCACGAGCGGTCCGGGCGCGACCAATCTGGTGACTGGCATCGCCGATGCCAAGATGGATTCGGTCCCCCTGGTCTGCATCACCGGTCAGGTGCGCACCGCCTTGATCGGCACCGACGCATTCCAAGAAACCGATGTCTTCGGCATGACCCTCTCGCTCACCAAGTGGAGCCGCCTGGTCAAGACCATCGAGGAGATTCCCGCGGTCATCGCGGAGGCTTTCTACTGGGCGCGCAGCGGCCGTCCTGGCCCGGTGATGGTCGATATTCCCACCGACCTCATGAAGGCCCACATGGAGTTTTCTGGGCCGGTGAAGTTTACGCCGCGGCCCAAACTGGCGGAGGACGGTCGCGAGCGGAGCTTCGCCCAGGCTCTGATCGGGTTGCTCGAAACCTCCAAGAAGCCGGTCGCGCTGGTCGGGGCGGGAGCCAAACTTTCTGGCGCCATCACGGAGCTGCGCAGCCTGCTCGACCACTTGCAGGTTCCGGCATTCGCCACGGTTCACGGTTTGGGAGCGATCGAGCCGGACGCGCCCTATTACCTCGGTATGGTGGGGATGCATGGCACCCGGGCCGCCAACATGGCGCTTCACGAAACCGACTTGCTTATGGTCTTTGGCGCGCGCTTGGATGACCGCGTCACCGGCGATCCCTCGCGCTTTGCTCCCGACGCCCGCATCGTGCATTTTGAAATCGATCCCGCACAGCTGGACCGCGTTCGCGCTTGCGAGCTGCCGGTGGTCGGTGACCTGGCGGAAACGATTCCCGCGTTCCATGACGCGGTCCGCAAGGCTTCTCTGCCCAACTGGAGTGCTTGGCGCGCCCTCGCCGGAGGATCGGAACGGGCTGAACTGGACCCGCGCGGCCTGGCCCAGCCGACCATTCGCTTTTTAGACGAGCTTTTCGGCCGTTTGCCGAGCGATAGCGTGATCCTCGCTGATGTCGGTCAGCACCAGATGTGGGCAGCGCAGCGTTATCACTCGGCTTCTCCGCGCGGCTTTATCACGTCCGGCGGCCTGGGAGCCATGGGTTTCGCTTTGCCCGCGGCCGTCGGAGTGCAACTGGCCAAGCCCGAAACCACCGTGGTTTGTGTCTCCGGCGACGGCGGTTTTCAGATGAACATTCAGGAACTGGCCACGGTGCAGCGTCTCGGCTTGCCCATCAAGATGGTCATCGTGGACAACAAGTACCTGGGGATGGTGCGGCAGTGGCAGCAGCTTTTTTATCAGCGCAACTATGCTGAGACCGACATGAGCGACAACCCCGATTTCGTGGAGATTGCCAAGGCCTATAAGATTCACGCCTGGAACCTGCGCGAAGATGCCATGCGGCAGTTTCCGGTCTCCGATCAAACCGGGGATTTGCTGGATCGTTTCCTGCATTCCCCGAAGCCGGAGTTGCTGGTTTTCGATTGCCAGCCCGAAGCCAACGTCTTCCCGATGGTCCCGGCCGGCGCAGCGTTGTCGGAGATGGTGTTCGAGGAAGAATGACTCGGCGGCGCTAGAGAAGCGCCAGGAGAACAAACATGCAAGCGTTTCACGTTTACTATCGCAATACGCAAGGAACCTTGATGCGCATCCTGACCGCCGTTTCCCGACGCGCTGTCGAACTCACCTACGTTCACGCCCAGGCCGAGTCCAACGACCAAACCTGTAAAGTCACGCTGCTGCTCGAGGTGAACGCCAAGCAGGTCGGACAGCTGCGTCGCGACTGGTATGCGATTGTGGATGTCACCGATGTCCGCATCGGTTCGGCGGAAAGCATCTCGGACCACGCTGCCGACTGGCCGGGGGCGACCCCGCATCCGCCATCTCCCGCCAGCCGTCCCACCGACGAAACCATTCGCGCCGCAAGGGCGTAGAACTGGGCGTTCGGACACCGGCAATCTTCGTTCGGAAATGGGCCTTGTATTTCTTGCTCGCATACTCGCGGACCACTGAGGGTCTGGTATGAATAAAAGAGCCTTTCTGAAACAATCTCTGGCCCTGGCTACAGGCAGTTTCATGGCGCCCTGGATGAGACCTCTGATGGGCGAGCAACCCGAAGCTCGAACCAATTGGGCCGGCAACTTCCAATACAGCACGGAGAATCTGTATCAGCCGAAGACGGTTGAGGAAGTTCAGGACGTCGTCAAGAAGTGCAAGAAGCTCAGGGGACTGGGCACCCGGCATTGTTTCAACCGGATCGCCGACAGCCCGGCAAATCAGATTTCGGTACGAGAGCTGAATAAGGTCGTGAACATCGACCGGCAGGCCAGTGCCGTGACCGTTGAAGGCGGCATCAGCTACGGCCAACTTTGTCCTCCACTTCACGAAGCAGGCTATGCCCTGCACAATTTGGCTTCCCTGCCGCATATCTCTGTCGCCGGAGCCTGCGCGACCGCCACGCACGGGTCGGGCGTCAAGAACGGCAATTTGGCAACGGCCGCGAGGGCGATCGAATGGGTTGACGCCAACGGAGAACTCTTTGCTTTATCCCGGGAGAAAAACGGCGACCGCTTTCAGGGCGCGGTGGTGAGCCTGGGCGCGCTCGGAATTGTCACCAAACTTACTCTGGATGTGCAGCCGACGTTTTTTATGAAGCAAGTGGTCTATCGAAACCTGCCGTTGAAGGCATTGACCACCAATTTCCTCGCGATTGTCTCGAGCGGCTACAGCGTGAGTCTTTTTACCGACTGGCAAAACCAAAACGTCAGTCAAGTATGGATCAAGAGCCGCGTTGCGGAAGGTGAATCCTCGCAACTCGCCCCCGAGTTCTATGGGGCCACGTTGGCCACCAAGAATCTTCATCCCATCGAGAATCTCTCGGCCGAAAACTGCACCGAACAGATGGGCGTTCCGGGGCCCTGGTACGAGCGCTTGCCGCACTTCCGGATGGGCTTTACCCCGAGCAATGGCCACGAGCTGCAATCGGAATATTTTGTGCCCCTGGAAGACGCCGTCGAAGCCATACTGGCAGTTTACAGGATCAACGAGGCCGTCTATCCCCACCTGTTGATCTCTGAAATTCGCACCATTGCCGCGGACACTCTATGGATGAGCCCCTGTTACCGGCAGGCTCGCGCGGCCATTCATTTCACCTGGAAACCAGATTGGGACGCGCTGAAACAGGTACTGCCTGTCGTCGAGCAGACTCTCGCCCCTTTTCGAGCCCGGCCGCATTGGGGAAAGCTGTTTACGATGTCTCCGGCGCACTTGCAATCCCTGATCGAGAGATTGCCCGATTTTAGACAATTGCTCGAACACTACGATCCCCAAGGAAAGTTCCGGAACGAATTCATCGATGTCAATGTAGGGTAAGCCTATGGATCTCAAACATCGCAGTCGCGGTATTACCGACGGGCGCGACCAGGCACCGGCCCGCGCCATGTTCAAAGCCATCGGATTCACCGACCAGGACCTCAGCCGCCCGATCATTGGCGTGGCCAACACTTGGATCGAAACCATGCCCTGCAACTTTCATCTGCGCCGCCTTTCGGCCAAGGTGAAGGAAGGCATTCGCGCCTCTGGCGGCACGCCCATGGAATTCAACACCATCGCTATCTCGGACGGCGAGACCATGGGCACCGATGGCATGCGTGCCTCGCTCGTCAGCCGCGAGGTCATCGCCGATTCCATTGAACTCGTCTGCCGCGGGCAAATGTTCGACGCTGTGGTCTGCGTTGTAGGTTGCGACAAAACCATCCCGGCCGCGGCCATGGCCCTGGCACGACTGAACCTCCCCGGACTCGTGCTCTATGGCGGCACCATCGCCCCCGGCGTCTACAAGGGAAAAGACGTCACCATTCAGGATGTGTTCGAAGCCGTCGGCGCCAATGCCGCCGGAACCATGACGGATGCTGAACTCTTGGAACTGGAGAACGTCGCCTGTCCAAGCTCCGGGGCCTGTGGCGGCCAGTACACGGCCAATACCATGTCTACGGTGATGGAGTTGATCGGCCTGTCGCCGATGGGTTTCAACGGTGTCCCCGCCATGGATGCGCGCAAGGATGAAATCGCCTTTCGCTGCGGCGAAGTAGTGATGAATGCCCTCAAGCGGGGCATCCTCCCCCGGGACATTCTCACCCGTAGCGCTTTTGAGAACGCGATTGCCGGCGTGGCGTGCACCGGAGGCTCCACCAACTCCGTGCTGCATTTGCTCGCGATTTCCCGCGAGGCGGCGGTTCCCCTCGAGATCGACGACTTCCAGAAGGTCAGCGAGCGCACCCCCCTACTTGCCGACCTGAAGCCCTCGGGAAAATATGTCGCTGCCGATGTGGACAAAGCCGGCGGCATCCCGGTTATCGCCAAGCGACTCCTCGATGCCAAGTGTGTCGACGGTTCGACCCTCACCGTTACCGGGAAGACATTTGCCGAAGAAGCCAACAACGCCAAGGAGACCCCCGGCCAGCGGGTGATCGCACCGCTTGATCGCCCTCTGAAAAAGACCGGTGGTCTGGTTATCCTGAAAGGCAACCTCGCGCCCGAAGGATGCGTGGCGAAAATCAGCGGCCACGAGCGCCTTAGCCATCGCGGGCCAGCCCGTGTCTTTGATTGCGAAGAAGATGCGATGGCCGCCGTCACCTCGAAGAAGATTCAAGCGGGCGACGTGGTCGTGATTCGCAACGAAGGCCCCAAGGGCGGCCCCGGCATGAGAGAGATGCTCAGTGTAACCGGCGCCCTCGTGGGCGAGGGTCTGGGCGGATCGGTCGCCCTGCTTACGGACGGCCGCTTCAGCGGCGCCACGCATGGCTTGATGATGGGGCACGTCTCGCCCGAAGCCGCGCTCGGCGGCCCCATCGCCGCCATTCGCGAAGGCGACATGATTCACATTGATGTGAACCGGCGCGTGCTCGAAGTTGAGCTCAGCGACAGCGAGATCGAGCAGCGCATGGCGGGCTGGAAACCACCCCAGCCGCGTTATCCGACGGGCGTGTTCGCTAAGTACGCAGCCCTGGTCACGTCGGCGGCAGAGGGTGCGATCACAAGGCCGACACCGACATAGAAGGGGCGGAGAGGCAGGACCTCACGCGCATTGCTCCCCTGAGTTGCAAAAAAAGCTAGCCGCACCGCTGGCAGTTCGGTGACGAAGTGCTCAAGCTGGCAGAGATTCACCGCCCACGCCATTCCCCATTCCTACGCCCAAGACTTCGCGGATCACTGTTCCACTTGACAAACTAAACTGAACCGTTCAGTATGCTGCGACGGGCGTCGAAGAGGTGCAACATGATCCGAGTCGAGAACCTGGTCAAGACTTTCGACGGCTTCACCGCCGTGCAGGGCGTCACGTTTGAAGTCGCAAAAGGGGAGATTTTTGCTTTCCTAGGCCCGAACGGCGCCGGCAAAACCACGACCATCAAAATGCTCACCACCCTTCTCCGTCCCACCAGCGGCACCATGGAGATTGACGGCCTGGACCCAACCACCCAGCAGAAAGAGGCGCGCCAGCGTTTCGGGATCGTCTTCCAGGATCCCAGCTTGGATAACGAACAGACGGCTTACGAAAACATGGAGCTTCACGGCGTGCTGTATCACGTTCCGCGCAAGCTGCGCGCCGAGAGGACCGAGCGTTTGCTCACCCTTTTCGAGCTTTGGGACCGGCGCAATGATTATGTAAAGCTGTTCTCCGGGGGTATGAAACGGCGGCTCGAAATCGCGCGTGGCTTCCTGCACACGCCCAAGATTCTTTTCCTCGACGAGCCCACGCTCGGCCTCGATCCGCAGAGCCGGAACCAGCTGTGGACCCATGTAAAACATCTCAATGAGACCGAACAGACCACCGTCTTTCTCACCACCCACTACATGGACGAGGCGGCGCGCGTGGCTCACCGCATTGCCATCATCGACCACGGACGGGTGGTGGCTCAGGGTACGGTCGCCGAATTGAAGCAGCAAACCAATAGCGATTCGCTCGAAGGAGCGTTTCTGGCGCTGACCGGCTCTTCCTTGCGCGACGAGGGCGCGACCTCGGCAGACCGGATGCGTCAAGTGGCGCAAATGTGGAGACGATAGAAGATGAGCGCGATTTACATTCTTTGGCTCCGGGAGCTGAAACGCTACGTGCGATCGCGAGTGCAGATCGTGGTTTCCTTAGGCCAGCCTCTGCTCTACTTGCTGGCTCTCGGTTTCGGCCTGGGACCGGTTTTCCAAAAGGCCGGCAGCGGTAGCTATCTTCAGTTTGTTGCGCCGGGCGTGGTCGGAATGACGGTGCTGTTCAGCTCCGTCTTTTCCGGCATCGCCATGCTCTGGGACCGGCAGTTCGGATTTCTGAAAGAAACGCTGGTGGCCCCCGTTCCTCGCCTCCACATCATGATCGGGCGCACCTTCGGCGGCGCCACGGTGGCGATGATTCAGGGAGCGATGATCCTGGTCGTGTGCCTCATCGCCGGTTTCCGCCCCCAACACTGGCTAGCGATACCCTTCGCATTTCTCTTCGTAGCCTTAATCGCGGTGGTATTCGCCGCTTTGGGGACCGGCATTGGATCAACGATCAAGGACATGCAGGGCTTCCAGCTGATCATGAACTTTCTGGTGATGCCGATTTTCTTTCTCTCGGGAGCTCTGTTTCCGCTGAGCCATCTACCCTGGGCCATGAACGTGATCACCAAGCTCGACCCACTTTCCTACGGCGTGGATGGGTTGCGGGGCGCGCTGATCGGCCAGTGGCACTTTGGCTTCATGCTCGACATCTCCATGTTGGGGATTCTGGCTGCGGCTTTTCTCGGTATGGGCGCGTACATGTTTTCCAGAATCCAGATATAGAAATGGCCAGACAAAAAAGTGCGAAGGCCCACGGCAAAGTTCTGGAGGCTGCTCTCGACCTGTTTGCTGACCGCGGCATCGACGCGACCAGCATGGATGCGATCGCCGAAGCCTCCGGCGTAAGCAAAGCTACGATCTACAAGCATTGGCCGGATAAGGATGCTCTCTGCCTCGAAGTGCTGTCCCACCTGCACGGGCTCGATGAAGAGCCGCCGGTTTTCGATACCGGCGACCTGCGGGCGGATTTGATCGCGCAACTCAGCCATCAGCCAGCCGAAGACCGCAAAGACATGAAGGAGCGCCTCATGCCCCATCTCATGGCCTATGGGGCGCGTCACCGCGCCTTCGGGGAGCAGTGGCGGGGCCGCGCGATCGAACGTCCTCTGAGCCAGTTGAAACAAATGCTGAGGCGTGGAAAAACCCGCAGCATATTGAGCCGAGATCTGGACCTTGACGCAGCTGCAGCCTTGCTGATGGGACCGATGATGTATCGCCACATTTTCGGCAACAGCCTCAAAACCAAGCTACCCGCCGGTTTCGTGGAATATGTCGTCGATGCCTTCTGGATGGCACACGCGGTAGAACATCCGCGATCAACCGCAATTGGCTCCGGTCTAAACCCTCTTCCTCGGTCAATGCCCCAGCAGCCGCTTCAGAGACGCCGCTAGTTCATCCGGCTCGAACCCGAACGGACCCGGCCTGCTCTTGTACGCCACTCGGCCCTTGGCATCGATCAAATAGATCCGGTCGGGCCAACCGGTATAGGCCTTCTCCACCGTATTGTCGAAGCCATCGAGCGCGGCAGGAAACTTGATGCCCAACTTGCGCACACATGCGCCCGCCACCAAGGCACGCTCCTCTTCGTCCTTCGGGCTGGCGAAGACTACTTTATCCTTAATATTGCTTTGCATCTGCCAGACGTCGCTCGGGTGAGCTTCCAAGATGTAAACGGCGAGAAATGACACTTGGCCGTTATATTGCTCGTAGAGCTTATTGAGGGCNNGCGGTCAAGTGTAGCTGCCGAACACCAGCACGACCGGTCCTTGCGAAGTAAGCGCCGCCAGTTGGACGGTGCCGCTCTTGTTCTGCTTGATCAATGAGAAGTCGGGCGCAGGATCGCCAGGTTGCAGGCGACCGGCCCGGGCACGCAGCCACGCGGTTTCAAAGGGGAAGATCAGAAACGGGATAGGGCCGGGCATATGGGCCATCACCCGCCCGAAGGTCTCTGGGGGCTGACGCATGGCCCACAAGACCAGTCCTGCGAAGGACCCGTACAGCAGCACGAGAACTGCCAGAATTTGTAGCAGAAGCTTCTTCCCGGGAAGGCGAATCCTGAGCACCCTCATCCTCTCTACCCTCGGGTCCGCGGCGGAAGCTCCAATCCTGGCCGTGCAGCGAACTTCTCGGTCGCCGTCTTTTTTACTCTTTGTTCGATTCCTGCGTCCATCCTCATTTTCTACTAGAGCAAGCTCAGCGGCGGGAATGAGAGGCTTCGACTGGAGCCACTTCAGTAGGCTAAGTCGTCGAGATTCCTATAGTTATCGTCTGGATGCTGGCGAGTAATCGGAGCCAGCACGCGGCAGTTGGTAAGTTATGATTAGTGAGCATGGCGGTTTATCTCATCACCGGTATTGCCGGCTTCATTGGTTCATCGCTGGCCCGCGCCGTGCTCGCGCAAGGTGACGCAGTACGGGGAGTCGACAACTTCTCCACCGGAAAACCGGGGAATATTGCCGAGATCCGCGATCGGATCGACTTCCGTGAAGCGGACCTGCTCGACCTGAAGGCGGCGCGCGAAGCCTGCCATGAGATCGACTACGTATTCCACGAGGCGGCAATTCCCTCGGTCCCGAGGTCCGTACTCGATCCACTGGAAAGCAATCAGGCGAACCTGGATGCCACGGTCCACCTGCTGCTAGCGGCGCGTGAAGCCAAGGTCAAGCGGCTGGTCTTCGCGGCTTCATCGGCGGCTTATGGCGACTCACCAACTTTGCCCAAGCACGAGGCCATGCAGCCGACTCCGATCTCTCCCTACGCGGTGGCGAAGCTGGCCTGCGAATACTATCTGACATCGTTTTACCGCTGCTATGGGCTGGAAACGGTTTCACTGCGTTATTTCAATATTTTTGGTCCGCGGCAGGACCCGAGCTCTCCCTATTCCGGGGTGCTGGCCCAGTTCATTACCAAGATGCTCAAGCGGGAGCAGCCGACTATTTTCGGAGATGGAAAGCAGAGCCGAGATTTCACCTATATCGATAATGTCGTCGAGGCGAATCTGCTGGCTTGCAAAGCTCCGGCGACGGAGGTGGCAGGCCGGGTCTTCAACGTTGCGACGGCGCGGGGGGTTGATCTGAACGAGACCTTCCAGGTGTTGAAGAAACTCACCGGGTACACGGGTGAAGTGAAGTACGGGCCGGAACGTACCGGAGATGTGAAGCACTCCGTCGCCGACATTTCGCGGACGGAGAAATACCTCGGTTACAAACCAAGAGTGAACTTCGAAGAAGGTTTGGCGCGAACCATCGAGTGGTACAAGACCGAATGGGCAGGCCTCTACGGCCAGCCGTTAAGCTAGCGGTTTTGGTTGCTTCGGCCATTTTTCACCCGGTCACAACCGCTGCGTCATCCTCAATTCTCCCAGTCTAGCGGCCGCAGGGTGATGTAAAAACCGGCGACAGAGCCTCTGCCCGGCTGATCGAACGTAGCTTGGAGGTGGCAGCCACGGCGAAGCTATCGGTACGTGGCGCTGGCGGGAGCCACAAAAGGTCGCGGATTGGCGGTCGAACCATGGCTCTAGCTCGCGAAGACGTACGGGCTCGTTGGCATAACGCTTCCGTCTAAGACCATCATTGTGGGTGATTCATGAGGTCCAAAACAAATCCCGTGTTATTCAGGCTGAGAGGGATGGAATAGCTTGAATAGAGCAAGTTGTAATTCGCGTCCAAAGAATGAATCTGATAGTTAAGAGCCTGCGTTGCCCCGAGACCCTCTTGATCGAAAGCCACCAGGTTGGTTCCGACATCCGGGAACGTAACCTGGGCGTTGGCGATGATTTCGACCCAGTTCCAGTCGCTCCCCGATCCGTTGTAACGATAGAGGTGTGAGGCGCCGCCGGAGTTACTTTCGATCATGTATTCGGCCCCGATCGAGAGTTGACTGTTCTGATAGCCGGTCGCCAGATTCTGGTCGGTGTCGAGAAAAATCTGCCAGACCGCGCCATTCACGGCGCGCCAACGGAAAGAAACCCGCCCGTTCACAATTGCGCCGGAGCTGTCGGTCGACTGCGGCCACGCGGTGGCGAATGGTGCCTGCACCCCCTGCTGCTTCACCGCGGTCCCTTCAGCGGTCCAATATACGGGGACCTGGTTGTAGGCATTGGTCGCGCTGTCGCTGATGTATACCCAACCCGCATTGCGCGCCTGCGCAAGATTGATCGTGGCCTGCATCTGAGCCTGTGGAACCCCCAGAATGACGTGCCAGAAACGGTCCGCTGGATATTGGTGGACCCAGGGGTAGTCGACGTAGCTGGTTTGGTAAGTGGAGAACGTGGTGTTTTCCCAGTTCATCAAGATATTGGTGACCGACATCCAGCAGTCGCTCGGACTGTAAGTGCCAGGATTCATCACTGTGATGCGGGCACCGACCTTCTGGCGAACATAGTTGGTCAGCTCTTGAAAGTACAAATAGTTGTTCGGGAAATAAGCGTTCGTAGCGTTGCAGTCGGTCGGAGCCTCGTCGAAGAAAATTCCATCCACCAGGTAGTTTTGATACAAGGCGTCAATTCTCTGACGTATGGTGGCGGGATTGCGTGCACCATAGGAGGTATAGGTATACCCCAGCACATAAATGCCCTGTTTGCGGGCTTTCTGGATAGCAGCGTCGACGCTCGAGCTATAGGTGGTGTTGTCACCACTCTTGAGGTCGACGATCATGATGCCGACTGCGCCGGGTCCTTGCGCCGCCCAGCCATTCCAAACCGAAGTGCCCGGGTTCTGATAGGAAGGAACCGCAATGCGGGTCTGACCTTGGGCTAGAGGCAATCCGGCGGCACCGAGCAATGCCGCGAGTACAAACGTTGACGTCCAACGAAGAATGCGCATGAAAACCTCCCTGGCGCAGGGGGGACCGTGCGCATGGCAGAACTCTACGGTAGGGGGAGGGTGGCGGCAAGGGACCGATGTTCGCGCCCGGTTGTGGGCCTTGGAGGTCGGGGTACAAAGTCCGGGTCGTGGGCTTTTGGTGTAGGGGTCAGCCAGGAAGTTTGGCCTAGAGAGAATAGACCTGTGCCCGGGTATCAACCTACCGATTGCGGATATGCCCCCCCACCCAGGATCCCCGCTGGACGCTTCCGCAGCGGAGGAAACCCTGGGGGGGGACGCGA
>PKYX01000278.1 GCA_003132825.1 Acidobacteriaceae bacterium | reverse complement strand
TGATTGCCGCCACCAACCGCGACCTGGGGGAAGCCGTGGCCGCCGGCACTTTTCGCAAGGATCTGTACTATCGCCTGAAAGTGGTCGCGCTCAGTATGCCCCCGCTGCGCGAACGCCGCGAAGATATCCCGGTGCTGGCGGATTATTTCATCCATAAGATCTCGAGCAAGGGCAAGTCGAAGAGCAAGACCCTGTCGCCCGCCGCCCAGGCCTGCCTGATGGGCCACGATTGGCCGGGCAACGTACGCGAACTGGAGAACGCCATCGAGCGGGCCTTGATCCTCGGGACCGCCGAGATGATTTTGCCCGAAGACCTGCCTGAGGAAATCCTGGAGGCGGGTTCCGGGGCCACGGCCTCGGCCCCGAAATATCATGGCGCCCTGAAGGACACGAAAAAGCAGATCATCCTCGAGGCCCTTCACCGCTCGAACGGAAACTACATCGAGGCCGCAGAGCTGTTGGGTGTCCACCCCAACTCGTTGTTGCGGCTCATCCGCAAACTCGGCCTGAAAGATGCTGCCAAAGCCATGGGCGAGGACCTGCGGTGAAGGATCGCCCGGGGCCATGTCCGCGGAATGGAGAATCGTGAGGTTCTATGCCCTATCGACTTGCCGTCACCATCGCCGGGGCGGTTTCGCTCGGCAGTTTTGAGGCTGGGGTTCTGTTCGAGGTCCTCGACGCGTTAGCGCAGCACAATCAGGCGGCGCCCCCCGCGGCCCGCATTTACCTCGATGTGCTGACCGGCGCCTCGGCCGGAGGCATGACGGCGGCGATCGCCGCCCAAACCATGCTGTACTCCTGGCCGGCGCTGGCGGACCCGTACGACAATCCTTTCTACAACGCCTGGGTGGCGGGCGTGGACATTAAGGGCCTGCTCCCGTTGGCGGCGAACGAGTCTGCCGCCATGTCGGTTTTTTCCTCTAACTTCGTCGAAGGAGTCGCCGAGAAGTTTCTGCTCGGCCGATATGGCCATCTGCCTCCCCCGCAGGCAGCTCCCCACCCGGCATTGAATGCGGCGGGAACGATTTCGCTCGGTCTGGCTCTGTCGAACCTTAACGGGGTCGACTATGAGCGCCCCCTGTTGAGCGGAGGCAGCTTCAACTACACCAGATTCGAGGATCAGATCACCTTCCTGCTGGGCGGAGCCACCGACACCTCCGCCGCCTGGACGCCGATCACCCAGGCCGCGGTCGCCTCGGGTGCTTTCCCCTTCGCGTTTCGGCCCTGCGATCTCAGCCGCAAGGAGCAGGACTACACCACCCCTTTTCTCTCTGCTTGGCCGCAGCCGTCGCGAGATTTTACCTATACCGATGGCGGCGTCTTCCAGAACCAGCCGATTGGGTTGGCGAAGAATCTGGTGGATGGAATCGATCAGCATCAGGACAGTGACACTCGCTCCTATTGGTTTATCTCCCCCAAGGCCCTCGACTCGAGCGTCAGTCCGATTGCAGCCAGCAGCGCGGTTTTCAAGCCCATGACCGACGCTCTCGTCAACGCGATATTCAATCAGGCCGGATTCCAGGACTGGATTGAGGCGGAGACCGTGAATGACACGGTGAACTTACTCAACCTGCGGGCCGCGCAGCTGGCCGCCCTCCTCAAAAGCGGCGCGATCCAGCCAGCGAGCCTGGCAGGCGTGTCGGCTCTGCTGCTGCCGCAGTTCGAGGCCCCGGCTCAGCTGGACGCCGCCCGATCCCAGTTGCGCCAGCAGTTTGCCGCCGAATATGAAGCGCTGGCGTCGTCGGCCGGGAAGGCGACGGCGGATGCCTGGATTGACGCGATTCTTCTACTGGAACTGGCCGCCGACCTTCATGAAAAGGATGAAATGTACATTTATTCGGTGATGGCGGATCACCGGGATCTGGCGGGAGCCGGGTTCTTTTCCTTCCAGGGATTTCTCGACCGCAGCTTCCGCGACCACGACTACGATCTGGGGCGGCAAAAGGCGCAGGCGTTTCTCGGCGATCTCAACCGCATCTCCCTGCACAAGCTGCCCGTGCTCGAGTACACGCCGAAGCCGATCCACCCCGTTCAACCCACTCCCCCGGGCGGTTTCACCCCCGCCGCCATCCCGCAAACGAACCGGGAAGAACTTTGCGGCTCGCTCGCCAGCGCTGTCGATAATATGCTCGCGCAAATGGGAGTTGGCTGGATGGTGCGTAAGGGTATCGAGGTCTTCTTCGTGAAGGGCAAGATCAAGAAGCAACTAGGCTGTTAGACCCTCGCATCGTGTTCTTGCCCGGCGAGCGAGGCGCCAGCTTCGAGCCTATTGTCTTTCCCCTTGACATCCGACAAGAGTGTGTCGCATTCTGTTGTCGAATGTCGAGGGGAACAATGCCGCCATCCACCGATCTGCTGCAGGGCACATTGGACTTGCTGATCCTGAAAACGCTCGCACTTGAGCCGGCGCACGGCTGGGGAATCGCGCAGCGCATCCAGCAGGTCTCGAACCATATCCTCCAGATCGGCCAGGGATCGCTCTATCCTGCGCTCCATCGTCTGGAATACAAGGGGTGGATTCAGGCCGAGTGGGGCGCCTCGGAAAACAATCGTCGCGCTCGCTTCTACTCCCTCACGCGCGCGGGAAAAAAACAGCTCAGCACCGAGCTGGCCAACTGGGACCGTCTGACTGGCGCGATCGATCTGGTTCTCGAGCGCGTCTAGCAGGAGAAACCCATGATTAGCGAATGGCTCTCACGCCTCCGCTTTCTGCTCAAGGGCAAACCCGGTCTCGAAGTGGATGAGGAACTGCAGTTCCACCTCGAGCGGCAGACCCAGGCGAATATGGCCG
>PKYX01000512.1 GCA_003132825.1 Acidobacteriaceae bacterium | reverse complement strand
GGCGGCATCGAACTTGATCGTGCCGGCGGCTCTCTTGTCTTTCCATGTGTTCAAGTCTGCCAGAATGGCGGCTGCAGTCTGGTACCGCTCGTTCAAGTCGCGTTCTAGGCACTTGCTGACGATCCCACTCAACGCCCCGGGAATCTGAGCGTCAACATCCGACACCGGAGTCGCACGCTCCTGAGTCCGTTTGATGAGGCTGGCGAGAGCGCTGTCGGCGATAAAGGGTTGTTTGCCCGTCAGCAGCTCGTACAAGATCAGTCCGAGAGCGAAGATGTCGGAACGTTGATCGAGATCTTTGCCCAGAGACTGCTCGGGCGACATGTACTCCATGGTGCCGACAATCGCACCCGTTTGGGTCATGCCGTCGCCTTCCAGGGTGCGGGCCAAGCCGAAATCCATTACCAGTATTCTGCCAGTGCCGTCCTGCATGATATTTTGCGGTTTGAGGTCCCGGTGAATCACCCCGACGCTGTGCGCCGCCTCCAGAGCCTGGCACACCTGCTGAATAACCTCCACCGCTTCTTCGGGAGCAAACTTGTTCTTCTGGCGGATGAGGGAGCGTAGATCCTTGCCCTCGATGAACTCCATGGTGATGAACATCACGCCCTCGGCTTCACCGAGATCGTAAATGCGGATCACGTTGCGGTGCGTGACCTGGTGGGCGAGCAGCAACTCTTGCTTGAAGCGGGCCAGGATCGAGGGGTTCGATGCCAGCTCAGGCCGAATCACCTTCAATGCGACGAATCGATCGAGGGCGTGGTCGGTGGCCTTATACACCGCGCCCATCCCGCCTTCGCCGAGCAGTTGGAGAATTTCATAACGCCCGCCCAATACGGTGCCGATCTGCAATACGGCGGCGCTGGCATGCGAATCGGAAACGCGGTTGCGCATCGGAGTCGGAGTCCGGCGAAACGGAGTTCCCGGCGCGATCCTAGCGTCGGCGTCTACCAGCGTGGCTTCAGAATCCAATCGCGGTCCGGCATCTACGATCGTGGCATCGGGATCGTGTCGGGACGGCCCGGCATCCACCAGCGTGGCTTCGTCCTGACGAGGAACCGGGATATTGCTACCGGAACTCTCCCCGGCAAACGGAGTCCTGACACCGGGAGTTGCGGGCTTCTTAGAGACGGACTTTGCGTCCGGCCGTGAGCTGGAATCGTCCATGATGCAAATGAGGAACGGCCCGGAGGCTGACGAAACCAAGGCCCCATCCCACCTCCCGCGCGCGCGCCTGCCGGTACTTCGTAGTGAGGCAGTATATAGGATTACCGGGCTGGACGGAGCCATGCAGGCTGGTAACTTCTCAGTACCCCACAACCAGCGCTTTGTGGTCTCAAGTATGACTTCGGTTGCCAACTTGAGCATCGGGTGCACAGTGGCCTTGCCATTCGCCGGCGTAAACGTGTCGGCTGTGCCCAGCGCGACGATCCTAACTAAGGTAAGACGATCCTGGTAAATGAGTTCGGCGTGTTGGATTGGACTCGGGACGGCCTGAAATATGTGGCCCCTGATCTTCCACGATCTGCGAAGAACTGCGGTGCGTAACATGGTACGGGCTGGGGTGGGCGAGCGTGTTGCCAAGAGCAACAGCGGTGAGAAAATCCGAGCGTGTTTGATCGCTTCCACATTGGCGCCGAGTGATCTTCGAGACGCGGCGTGCAAGTTAGAAACCAGCCGAAGACACGAACGTGAGGCGCGGGGAACGTCGCGCCCGCCGGAGTTTGGGATAGTTGCACCAAAACCGGCAATCCTTAGACAGCCTTTGCGGTCGCACCCCTGCCTAACAGGATGGTCTTGAAGGGGTTGAGCGGTGCCCGAGACGGAATCCCTTGGGCCTTTTTTCGGCTGGCTGGCTTCTTTAGCGGTGGGACACAAGCGTCTCCCTCGTTCCAGACCCTTGCGCTCGCCACAATTTGTGCGGGGAACACAGAGGCCCCGGTTGGCAAATGGTGCCATGGCAACTTGCGCCAGAAAGTGCAGTCGAAGTGCAGAACCCTGCATCTTGACAGCCAACAAGACCCGCGTGTATTGTTCCCTGATTTACCGGGTGGGGTCCTGGGTAGAGCTGCGGGGGGCTCTGATTCCGAAACGGTAATCGGGTCAGGTGTACCCATAGAGCGTGTTGTGCCCGGCCAGCAGTCGGCCGCGACTGCTGCAAAAGCCGGTGCCCCAATTCACCGGCAGCTTCGAGCCCAGGAGATCTCCCCATGACTACCCGGCCCGCTGACTCGGATTCCCGTCCGTGTTTCGCAGACCTGTCCGCTTCCTCCACCAGCGCAAGTGGCCGCAGCTTGAGCACTCTACTCGAAACTTCGCGGCGGGCTCTTGCGTGGGCACGAGGCGTTGCCTCGTTTGGAGTGGCGCTACTGCTGCTCGCCGCGGTTTGCGTCCCAGCGCCGGCACAGAGTCTGCTAGGGAATTGGAATCAAAAGTCGCCTGCAAACAGCCCGAGCGCGCGTTGGCAGTCAACCATGGACTACGATGCAGCGCAAGGCCAGGTGGTCTTGTTCGGAGGATACAGCGACGGCGAACTCGGCGACACGTGGCTGTGGAACGGGACCACATGGACTCAGCAGAGCCCTGCAACCAGCCCACCCGCGCGCTCCCAGTCAGCCATGGTCTACGATGCGGCGCAGAACCAGGTGGTTTTGTTCGGAGGATACCTTAGCAATACTGCTCCCTTCCGTTCTAACGATACGTGGGTGTGGAACGGGACCACATGGACCCTGCAGAGCCCTGCTGCCAGCCCCTCCGCGCGCGCCGATCACGCCATGGCCTACGATGCGGGGCACGGCCAGGTGGTTTTGTTCGGAGGATTTACTGACGACGGTTCCACGCTGGGCGACACGTGGCTGTGGAACGGGACCACATGGACCGAGCAGAGCCTTGCAACCAACCCCAGTGGGCGTTTTTTCGCCGCCATGGCCTACGATGCGGTGCACAATCAGGTGGTCATGTTCGGAGGGCAGCCCAGTATCTCGGGCGGCGCTCTCAACGACACCTGGGTGTGGGACGGAACCACATGGACCGAGCAGACCCCTGCCAACAGCCCCCCCGCGCGTTACGGCCACACCATGGCCTTCGATGCACAGAGAGGCCAGATCGTCCTATTCGGGGGAGAGAGCGCCAGCAGCAATTTTCTCAACGACACCTGGGTGTGGGACGGAACCAACTGGACTCAGGAGAGTCCTGCCGCCAGCCCCGCCGGGCGTGCCTTCCACAATGCGGCCTACGACGCGGCGCAAGGCCAGGTGGTCTTGTTCGGAGGATACTACGGCACCAGCATCTTCAACGACACGTGGGGGTGGGAGAGCCCGGGGAATTTCGGAAGCGCCAATGTTTGCCCGTCAGGACAAAGCACTCCGGCGCCGTGCAGCAATACGCTTGCTCTGACCTACAACTTCGTTGCCTCCTCCACTACTTTGGGCACGACCCAAGTACTCACGCAAGGCACAACCGGTCTCGACTTCACGCTTGGCAGCGGCGGCACCTGTACCGGTACCGTCTCCGCAGGCACCTGCACCGTGAACGTCACCTTCGCCCCGAAAGCGCCGGGATTCCGCCTGGGCGCGGTAGAGCTCACCGACAGCTCGGGCGGCGTGCTGGCTACTAGCCTGATTTACGGCACTGGCCAGGGGCCAGTCGCGGCATTCTTTACGACCTCAGCCAACCCGACCACGGTGAACACTGGGGGCGTCCCCCTGAGCGGCCCTAAGGGAGTGGCGGTGGATGCGGCGGGTGATATCTTCATCGCGGATACCGGCAACGCGCGGGTGGTGAAGATTCCGGCCAGTGGTACGCCGACCACGGTGGGCGTCGGACTGGAGTACCCGCAGGGTTTGGCGGTGGATGGAGCGGGCGATCTCTTCATTGCGGATAACAATCTCAATGAGGTGATCGAGGTTCCGGCTGGCTGCACCAGCAGTGGCTGTCAGATCATAGTGGGCAGCGGTCTGAATAGCCAGTTGGGAGTGGCGGTAGATGGAGCGGGTGATGTCTTCTTCGGCAGCTACGGCGACCATGAGGTCGTGGAGGTTCCAGCCAATGGAGGCCCCCAGACCGTAGTGTATAGCCCAGTGACCGGTTCCGGGCCTACGTCTAATCCGGTCGGTTTGGCGGTGGATGGAGCAGGTGATCTGTTTATCGCTGATTTCGGCCTGGCAAAAGTAGTGAAGATTCCGGCCGGTTGCACCAGCAGCGCGTGCCAGACCACGGTGGGCAGCGAACTGTATCAGCCGGAAGGCGTGGCGGTGGATGCCGCGGGCGATGTCTTCATCGCGGATGCCGTGAATTACCAGGTGATAAATGACGGGGTGGTGTGGGAGGTTCCAGCGGGTTGCACCAACATCAACTGCCAGAACGAGGCGCTTACCGGAATCACCTCGTACAACGTGGCGGCGGATGCCGCGGGCGATATCTTCATCGCCGACATTTACAACAACAGAGTAGACGAGCTCAAGCGATCGCAGCCGCCATCGCTGATCTTCCCGACGGCGACGAACGTGGATTCACGCGACACCACCGACGGTTCGATGTTGGTAAGCCTGCAGAACGTGGGCAATGCCACGCTCAGCTTCCCGATACTCTCGGGCAACAATCCAAGCATCGGGCCCGACTTCTCCTTGTTTAGCAATGGCCTAGGCGACTGCCCGCTCACAACCCCATCATCCTCCGCACCGGGCACGCTGGCAGCAGCGGCCTTGTGCGTCTATTCTGTCGAATTTTATCCGATGACAGCGGGGAACCCCCTCAGTGAATTCCTGACGCTTACAGACAACAACCTGAACGCTACTTCCCCTGCGGCTACACAGGCCATGTCCCTCAGGGGCGTCGGTCTGGCCACTGCCTTCACGATCGGCGGCTCGGTGAGCGGCTTGGTCGGCAGCGGACTGGTGTTGCAAGATAATCTCGCGGACAATCTGTCCATCGGCAGCAATGGCTCCTTCACTTTTGCCGGGACCTTTACCACCGGGACCCCGTACAGTGTCACGGTTCTTTCGTCGCCCGCAGGACAAAGTTGCACAGTAACGAATGGCACCGGAACGGTTGGCTCTGCGAACGTTACGAATATTCAAGTGAACTGCGTCGCTCTGGTGTACTACACCCTGACTGTGACGGAAGTGGGCACGGGAAGCGGGACGGTCACCGACAATCACGGACAGATCAGCTGTAGCGGAGGAACGTGTACCGGGAGCTATCTGAGCGGAACCCTGGTGGCCCTGACGGCCAATGCGACTGGGACCTCAACATTTGTGGGCTGGGGCGGCGCGTGCGCGAGCGCAGGAGCGGGTGCGTCGTGCAACCTGACAGTGAATTCGGCGCTGAACGTTAGCGCGAGCTTTGTTGCGCCGGGGACAAGTCAGTCGGGGATTCTTAAGCCCATTACTGCAGGCGTTGTCTACGGGCAGGGCGGCAGCTTCANNGCAGGGCGGCAGCTTCACCAGTAACACCGATAACAACGGCGGGCCCAGCGCCAACAGCTTAGCCGATCCGACCGGAAGCGCTCTGGACAGCAACGGCAACCTCTACGTAGGCGACACCGGTAACAATCGGGTGCTGTTCTATCCCGCCGGCAGCACCACCCCCACGCGGGTCTACGGACAGGGCGGCAGCTTCATCACCAACAGCCAGAACGAAGGCGGAATCACCGCCAACAGCTTAAATAATCCGTATGGAGTCGCCCTGGACAGCGGCGGCAACCTTTACATATGCGACTTACTTAACAATCGAGTGCTGTTCTATCCTGCCGGCAGCACCACCGCCACACGGGTCTATGGGCAGGGCGGCAGCTTCACCAGCGGCACTGCGAACAATGGCGGGATCAGCGCCAATAGCTTAGATCAACCGTATGCCGTCGCCCTGGACAGCAGCGGCAATCTCTACGTGGCCGACTACGGTAACAATCGCGTGGTCAAATACGGCAGCTTCGGCAACGTCAACTTTTGCCCAGCGTCCCAGACCACCCCGGCACCCTGCAACCGCACCATTGCGCTGAACTACTACGCGGCGCCGAACACGACTTTTGGCGCCATCGAGGTAGTCACTCAAGGCGCACCCAATCTCGATTACACGCTGGGCAGCGGCAGCACCTGTACGGGTGTCAGCTCCGCAGGCGGTGCCTGCACTGTCAACGTCAACTTCGCGCCGCTCGCGCCAGGATTGCGCACGGGCGAGGTGCAACTGTTCGACAACGGCGGCAACCTGTTGGCGAGCACTCCGGCCTATGGCATCGGTCAGGCGCCGGAAAGTGCGTTTGGTCCGGGCGTCGAGACCACAGTGCCGGCTAGCGGTCTGTCTTACCCGGTCGGAGTGGCGGTGGATGGCGCGGGCGATGTCTTCATCGCGGATTACCACGCCAGCGAGGTAGTAAAGGTCGCCCCGGGTGGCGTCCAGACCACGGTGTACTCCGCCTCTGGGCAAGGCCCAATTGGAGTGGCGGTGGATGGAGCGGGCGATCTTTTCATCGTGAATTACTATGGCGGCCAGTTGGTAAAGGTCACGCCCGGTGGCGTCCCGACCACGCTGCTCAGCGGTCTGGACAATCCGGTCGGAGTGGCGGTAGATGGAGCCGGCGATGTCTTCGTGGGAAATAGCGGCAACCACCGAGTGGTGGAGGTCACGCCCAGTGGCGTCCAGACCACGGTGNNGTGGCGTCCAGACCACGGTGTACAGCGGAGGGTCTAATTCTCAACCGTTCGGAGTGGCGGTGGATGGAGCGGGCGATGTCTTCATCGCCGACCAGGGCCTCGACCAAGTAGTAGAGGTTACCCCCGGTGGCGTCCAGACCACGGTACCCGCCAGCGGCCTGGCTACCCCGTACGGAGTGGCGGTGGATGCGGCGGGCGATGTTTTCGTCGCCGATTCCGAGAACCGCCAGGTGGTGGAGGTCACGCCCAGTGGCGTCCAGACCACGGTGGGCAGCGGACTGATTTATCCGAGCGGAGTGGCGGTGGACGGAGCGGGCGATGTCTTCATCGGAGATCAGAGTCTCAGCCAAGTGCTTGAGGTGAATCGCTCGCAGCCGCCATCGTTTTCCTTTGCCTTGACGAGTGCGGGCAGCACCAGCGTGGACAGCCCACAATCGGTCACCATTCAAAACATCGGCAACCAAACTCTGGCGGTCTCCCTTAGCCCGATTCCGGACGCGAACTTTCTCGCCAGTTCCAGCTCAGCTTGCCTCGGCGGCGGGTTCACGTTGGCTCCGGGCGCAATTTGTTCTGAGAGTTTCAGCTTCACGCCGCAGAGCACTGGCTATCTCACCGATGTGGCGTATTTCAGCGACAACACTTTGAACCTTGCCGCTTCAGTGGTGGCACAGGCCGTCAACCTTAGCGGCGTCGGCGACATAGCCGGCCAGGCTGCAACTGTGATCGTCCCCAACGTGGTTGGGATGGCGCAAGCGGCGGCGACGACAGCGGTCGCCGGCGCCGGGTTGGCGCTCGGATCGGTGAGCAGTGAGTACAGCAGCGGCGAGCCTGCCGGCAGTGTGATCGGCGAGAACCCGGCCGCCGGAACGCAAGTCGCTCCCGGATCCGCGGTCAAGCTGCTCATTTCGATCGGCGAGGCGCCACCGCCGACGCCAAATCCGCTTACGTTCGAGAATAACTACTTCGTCACCGGCGACTATGCCTCCGCGGGAGTAACTCTGCGAGGAACCGGTGCACACGGCATGGCCACCGGAACCATTACCATCCCGAGTAGCACCGCCACTCCAAGTGTCAGCCAGGGTGTTCCCGACGGCGCTGACATCATTGACGCGTTCCTGTACTGGCAAACGCTGGAGAGCACGCCGGCGCCCTCAGCCAACATCGGAACCTTCCTCGGTTATTCCATCACCGGACAGCAGATAGGAAGCGACCTGCCCAACTACACGGACCCGGTCAGTTCGTTGAACGGGACACTGCGCGCATATCGCGCCGACGTGAACGCATATTTCCCCATAGGGGCAAACGGTGTGCGCTTCGCCTCGGGCAGTTTCTCGGTCTCTCTGCCGGACGGAGGAACCGCATTGCCGCTCACCGAGGGTGCGAGCCTGGTGGTCATCTATCGCGTTTTGGTGGCTCCGAACTCTACGAACCCTCCGAGCTTGCCCTTGAAGGCGGTGGTCATTTACGACGGTTCGGTCGTACAGACTGCCTCGACGACTCAGAACATGCGGGGTTTCTATGACTCGGCCGGCGCGGGAGAAAGCACGGCCCTCTACTCCGCCGGCGGGAGCTGGAGCAACAACTCCGGTTCCGCCGCGCTCGGAGCACAGTCTATCCAGTACACTGCGCCGCTGAATTCTGGCAACGCCTACGTCGCGGAGATTCTCAGCACACCTGTCATCAATAGCGATAACGACGGAATTCTGGACGCCTGGAAGGCCGGTCCCGGGGCGGGCGATTTCTTTGCCGGGCAGCCCGGTTACTACGACGTGAAGACCCAATCGTGGGTGCCGTTGCCGGGCGCAAAACACGGTGAAAAGGACCTCTTCGTTCAATTCGATTGGATGTGCGGCAACGTGCTATCCAACGGCTCGTGCGATCCCACCCAGGAGAATCTGTACCCCTCGCCGGACTCCAACGGTAACGATCCGCTGGCGGTGGTTCAGCAGGCATTTGCCGCGACGGGAATCGTGCTCCATCTCGAAATTGGCAACGCCGTGCCCGAAAGCACCTGCACCGATAACCTCACGACAAATCCGCCGCAACTCTGCCAGTTTCCCGGCCAACCGGGAGTGATTGGCTGGAAAAACAGCCTGGAATTCTCGAAACTGTGGCCGCGCAACTTTGCTTCCTGCGCGTCGGGCGGCGATTGCACAGCTCGTTTCCCGTACGGGCAGAAGGACAGCTACCACTACGTCCTCTTCGGTCACTCCCTGACGATACCGGCCTGGAACACGCGTTTTGGAAGCTTGACGGGAATAACGGTTTCAGGCGGCACAACGACCATCACCACCACCGGGATTCCCGCTTGCCCAAGCCGGATCACGATTTCCGGCGTGCTGGGAAATGCGGGCCTCAACGGCGTGTACAACACATCAGGGTGCACGACGACGACAATGACTGTGTCGACCCCCGGCGTCACCAATTGGACCTACCCCAACACGTTGCCTGAACCGGTCATTGGCATCACTTCCGGCACGGTGACAAGTATCTCCGGCTACTCCGATCTGGGCGGCGCTGATTCAGCCGTCACTCTGGCGCTTTGGGAGACGGCACCGAACCAGAACATGAGCAAGCGCGCCAACGTAATTGCCGGCACGCTCTTCCATGAGATCGGCCACACACTCGGCTTGACCCACGGCGGGCTCTACTTTGGAACGCCCGGCAGTTACATCCCCACCTTCGACGTGAATTGCAAGCCGAACTATCAGAGCTCGATGAACTATCTGTTCCAGCTCGATGGGGTGGGACCGAATGCAGCCGTTACTTATTCCAACCAACAGCTTGACGGCGAACCGCAGAGCGGACCGCCCGCCATTTTGAACGACGCTTCGTTGGGTTCGGTCTATCAACTCACAGACGCCTCCGGCAATCCTGCGACGTACTCGACCTCGGCTTGGTACTCGCCCAACCCACCCAGTTCGACGGCCAGCGCCGCCACGCTGCATTGTGACGGTACGCCGCTAAACGGCGATTCGGGATATCGCGTGGATGCATCCATCACCACGAGTCCGGGGTGGACGAATGGGCAGAACATTGCCTTCGACGGCGTGCCGTATACGACGCTTGCGGGATACAACGACGTCAATAACATCGACCTGCGCCNNGACCGGTGGCGAGTTCGCATCCCTGGCGGGCGTGCTCTCGTTTGGTTCTTCCGCGACGCCGTTGAACGTGGCCGCGGGCGGCAATGTGACCCTGGGCAGCGGCGGCACTGTGGCCCTGGGCAGCGGCGGCACGGTCACCGTGGGCGCCAACAGCAACGTCACCCTGGGCAGCAGCGGCAC
>PKYX01000401.1 GCA_003132825.1 Acidobacteriaceae bacterium | reverse complement strand
CTGCTGCTCGATGGCGACCGAGTGCTCGCGGCGGCGAATGACGGGGAGATCGCGATCGAGGCCGACCCCAGTTAATCGACGGAGGCTCTTCCATGTCCGAAACCGCTCGTCTGGCGGATCAGTTGCGCCGCGCCTTTGCAGGCCCGGCATGGCACGGCGACTCGCTGCTCGAAATTCTCGCCGGGGTCAGTGCGGGGATGGCCGCCGCCCGTCCAATCCAGAATGCCCATGGCATCTGGGAACTCGTCCTGCACATCGCCGCCTGGGACGATGCTGTGCTCCGCCGCGCCGGTGGAGCTGCCGTTACTCTGACCGACGAACAAAATTTTCCGGCCATCCAGGATGCCAGCGAAAAAGCGTGGCACCGGACCTTGATGGCGGCAAGGAAAACTCATGACGATCTGGTGAAGATCGTGGCCGCTTTTCCTGACTCACGCCTCGAGGAGCCGGTCCCGGGCAAGAGTGAGAACTATTACACCTTCTACTACATGCTCAGCGGGATTACGCAACACGAGCTGTATCATGCCGGGCAGATCGCCCTGCTCAAGAAGTTCAAAACCGTCTCCCCGTAGCCGGATTCGGATCCGAGCTTCGACCGGCCGAGATGGCCCGCGGCGGCTGTTGTTCTCGGTTTCGGGTGACGGCTTCTCCTCCTCCGCCTGGCTTGTGGTTAAATCAAGAAGGATCTGAGCCGAGAAGCGCCAACTGAACCAAGACAACTCCATCAACGTCGCCGTCATCGGCGTAGGCGCCTTTGGACGCAATCATGCCCGCGTCTATCAGCAACTGGCGCAGCAGGGCGAACTGGTGCGGTTGGTGGGCGTCGTGGACCCGGACCTGGCGCGGGCTGATGCGCTGGCTCGCGAATTCGGCTGCCGTGCCTTTGGTTCGATCGAGCAGCTCGTCACCACCCATAGCGAGGTGCAGGCCGCCTCGGTCGCGGTGCCCACCCTCCGCCATCTCGAGGTGAGTCGCGCTTTGATGGAAGCCGGGATTGACGTCCTGGTCGAAAAACCGCTCGCGCCCTCGCTGGCCGAGGCCGATGAGCTGGTCCGGATTGCGCAATCGTTCGGACGCATCGGCCAGGCAGGGCATCTGGAGCGTTTTAATCCGGCGGTGCGGGCTGCGCTTCCGCTGGTCACTCAGCCGATGTTTTTCGAAGTACATCGTCTGAGCGTGTTCACGCCGCGTTCGCTTGACGTGGACGTGGTGCTCGACCTCATGATCCACGATCTGGACGTTGTGCTTTCCTTCGTGAATTCCCCGGTCCAGGAAATCCGCGCCGTCGGTCTGCCCATCCTTTCTTCTAAGGTGGATATCGCCAACGTGCGCATGGAATTCGAGTCTGGCTGCGTGGCGAACTTCACCGCCAGCCGGGTCTCGACCGAGCGCGTGCGCAAACTGCGCCTCTTTCAGCCGAAGCAATACATTTCTCTCGACTACAGCCGCCAGGATGTAGTGATCTTTACCGTGGGGGAAGAAAGCGAAGCCGCGGGAACCCCCTCGGTCAACCCCCAAATCAAGGTCAGCAAGCCGCCCATCGTGGCCGAAGAACCGTTGCACGCCGAACTCAAGTCTTTCCTGCATGCAGTGCGGACCCGCTCGAAGCCGCTGGTCGCCTTCGAGGACGGCCGCCGGGCTCTCGCGGTGGCGCTCGACGTGGTTGCAACCATCGGGGAGCATGGCGCCCGCGTGGACCTGGACAGTCTCAGAACCAGCGGTTGAAGCCGAGCCCGGGGGGATTGTCGATCTGCTGCTCTCCGACCCCACGCCGGTGCGTTTACATTTCTTGACAGCGAACCGCCCGAATTCGATGTACCCTTTTCGTTGGCCCCCCCGGAGTGCAGCCCGCAAGTCCCTGTACCGTCAGGCTTTCGCGGATTTGCCCGAAAGGTGCGAAAATAGAAGAGCTGGGCCGTCAAGCACCAGGGGATGGCAGGCCGCATTGTTGCACTCTTGGTGCAATGGCGGAAAGTTCTGTTCTCCAGCAACTAAAGGTACGGGGGTCGGTTCTAATCGACTGGGCCAACGGTTTCGATGCCAGCCACTGAAATTCCGCCACGGAGTTCCGCCTCTCGGCAGTCATCGCCGCCGCTCCCGGAGGGCAGTGATCTCTACGACGCGCGCCGCTGGGAGTCAGCCTACCGTGAGATGCATGACGTGCCTGCGCTGCTGGTCCAGTTGCAGGACGACCTGTCGCGCTCCCAGAAACGGGAAGCCTTCTGGATGTCGGTGGTCGTACACCTGGTATTCATTATCCTGATCGTAAACTCGACCAAATTTGAGAAATACTTCCCCCACCGGAATCTGGTGGTTAGCAATGACTTGCTGCAGCAAAAGGATTTGACCTACCTGGAATTGCCGCCAGACGAGCAGAAACTCACCAAGAGACCAAAAACCAACATCATTTCCGATAAGGATCGGATGGCGACTTCCCGCACTCCGCAACTGGATACCAAGGAACTGCGGAAGATCTTGGACAGTTCGCGCCCCGGAGCGCCCGGACGGGGCGGTCCACCGCTGGCGCAACCCGCCCCACCCTCTCCGCCCGCCGTGGCGCAGAATGCCCCACCCACGCCGCAACTTCCAGAAGCGGCTCCGAGGACCGCGACCGATTCGGACCAGACTCCAAGAATGCAGAGCCCGGCCGCTCCGGCCAGGCCCACCTTCAACACCGGAAGCGTCTCCGCGGGATCCGCCATTGAACAAGCCGAACGCGCGGCGGCGGCCAATCGCGGCGGCTACGGTGGCGACAGTGGCGACTTTGGCCTCGGTCAGGGCAAGCGGGCAACCGGGGCAATCGGGCCGATGGACGTTCTCAGCGACACCATGGGGGTGGACTTTGGTCCCTATCTGGCCCGGGTGTTGCACGACGTGAAGATCAATTGGTACAACCTGATTCCCGAAGCGGCGCGCGCGCCACTGATGAAGAAGGGAAAAGTGTCGATCGAGTTCGCCATCCTCAAGGACGGCCGGGTTGCCGGCATGAATCTGGCCGGAACCTCGGGCGATGTAGCGCTCGATCGCGCGGCCTGGGGCGGCATCACCGCCTCCAATCCCTTTCCTCCCTTGCCCGGCGAGTTCCAGGGCAAGTACCTCGCCCTGCGCTTTCACTTCTACTACAACCCGGACAAATCCGACCTGCAGTGAGCTCTTGTTGGCTCCCTTACCACACCCTGCACTGATCTTTTCGCACCATGGGTGAATCCGGCTGGCAGTGAAAGGCCCGCTGAAATTCCGGGAGGTTCGAGACCACGCCGTTGGCCCGGTCTTGCTCGGGCGCGTGCGGGTCCGCCGTAGCCCGCACCCGCAGGGCCTCCTCCCGAGTGTTCGTGCACCAACTCTGCCCGTAGCCGATGAAGAACCTCTGTTCCGGCGTGAACCCGTCAATCGGCGCGAGCTCGTGCCCGCTGGTTTGGTCCCTCCACGCCATGTAGGCCAGGACTAATCCGCCCAGATCCGCCACGTTCTCGTCCAAGGTTAGCTTTCCGTTGACCTTGATGCGGTCGACGGCCGTGTATCGCGAATATTGGTCGGCGACGCAACTGGTGCGCTTTTGAAATTGTCTGACATCTTCAGAAGTCCACCAGTCGCGCAAATTGCCCTGCGCATCGAACTGACGGCCTTCGGCGTCGAAACCGTGCGTCAGCTCGTGCCCGATGGTGCCGCCGGTGTCACCGTAGTTCGGAGCGTCATCGGAATCGGTATCAAATAAGGGCGGCTGCAGAATACCGGCGGGAAAATTGATATCGTTCAGCTGCGCATCGTAGTAGGCGTTCACCGTCGGAGGCGACATGACCCATTCTCCGCGATCCACGGGTTTGCCGATCTTGGCCAATTGCCGCTGGAATTCAAATTCCCGTGCCCGCACAACATTCCCCATTTCGTCATCGCGCGAGACCGCGAGCGCGCCGTAGTCGCGCCACTCGTCCGGATACCCGATCTTGTTGGCGACGGCGTGCAACTTCTCGAGCGCCTGTTGCTTGGTCTCGGCCGTCATCCAGCTCAGGGAATCGATGTCGCGTTGCATGGCGGCTTCGATCTGCGCGACCATCCGCAGGGCGCGCTGCTTGGCCAGAGGGCTGAAAGCGCGTTCCACATAGGCCTGGCCCAGAGCTTCCCCGAGGTCGTTATCCACACTGTCGACGCAGCGCTTCCAGCGAGCCTCGATTTGCTGCGCTCCTTGCAAGGTCTTGCCAAAGAAGTCGAAATCGGCGTTGACGAATGAGCTCGAGAGATAGGGCGCATCGGCGTGGATCAGATGCCAGCGCAAATAGGCCCTCCAACTCTTCAGGTTCTCCTTCCGAAGTTCAGCATTCATGGTCTTAAAGAATGCGGGCGCCGCCACGTTCAAGGACTCGAGAGACGGTCGACCGGCGCCGGCAAAGTACAGGTTCCAGTCGAAGCGAGGAGCGAGGGCTGCCAAATCCGCGGCACTCATCTTGTGGTAGATCGCCTGCGGATCAAGGCGCTCCACGCGGGTCATTGAGCCTTTGGCCAAAGCGGTCTCCAGGCGCATCACGCGCTTCGCTTCGGCCGCAGCCGCCGGAGGAGAATCTCCGAGCAGAGCAAACATTTGCCGGAGGTGGGCCCGATAGGCGTGGCGCAGTTTGAGAGACTTCGGATCTTGCAGGAGATAAAAATCGCGGTCGGGTAGACTCAGGCCGCCCTGGTCCAGCTCTGCGATGACGTGCGACGAGTCTTTGTAATCCTGGTCAGAGTGAAAATCGAACAGCACCTCGTCTTCGACCATGGCGGCCGCCAGGGCTGCGATTTGCTGCTTCGACTCGAGGCCATCGATCCGGTGCAACTCTTGGTTCAGGGGGGTGAGTCCGGCCCTATCCACGGCTGTCTCATCCATGCAGGCGGCATAGTAGTCGCCAATCTTCCGCGTCGCGGGCGTCCGGTCCGGAGATGGAATGGCCGCGCTTTCCAAGATGTCGCGGAGCACCGACCGGTTCTGATCCTGCAGCTTGGAGTACACGCCCCAGCTCGATTGATCCGCCGGAATGGGATTGTTCTTGAGCCAGGCGCCACAAGAGTAGGTGTAGAAGTCGGTGCAGGGATCGACCGTCGGGTCCATGGAGCCGACATCGAGGGCGGGCTCATGCTTGGTCGGCGCGCTCTGGGCAGATACCATGGCAGCCGCCACCAGGGACCACACGACCACCAGAACCGGTTGGAAAATTCGCATCCGTTTTCCTCGCTGCCATCGATCCCGGAGAGCGCCAGTCCCCGGCAGTGATTGCAGAGGCAAATCGGCGGCTTGGGTGAGCCCCGGCTCGGAATGATCGCGCCGAGGGCTCGCCCGTGGTCATCTCCGCGGCCCATTGCGATGGTCAGACCTCAGTCGGTCACCCGGCCGGGCGCAGCTTACAAAGCCCCGCGGCCCTTCTCTGCGTATGCCATTTTAATCAGCGTTCTTTCGGAAAAGGGTACATAGAGCAGGGCCGCGGTCGCGGCAAAGGCAGCGCCAAATCCGATTTGCTGGGCCAGCAGGAACGGCGCCACGGCCCAGAGCTGGTCGAGCACCAGAACGAACAGGAACATCCGTTGGAA
>PKYX01000264.1 GCA_003132825.1 Acidobacteriaceae bacterium | reverse complement strand
AAGTGGAGCACGATTTTCTCTGGCGCGCCTCTCGTGACTTGCCAGAGCGCGGTAGGATCGCGATTTTCAACCGGTCCTATTATGAGGAAGTGCTGGTCGTCCGGGTTCACCCGGCCGTTCTTCACAACGAACGCATCCCTCCCTCATTGCTGGGCAAGAACCTATGGGAGGAGCGCTACGAGGACATCGGTGCCTTCGAGCGCTACCTGGCGCGCAATGGAGTTGTAGTTCGCAAGTTTTTCCTGAATCTCTCTAAGAATGAGCAGAAGAAACGCTTCCTGGAGCGTTTGGACACCCCCCAGAAGAATTGGAAGTTTTCCGCCGCCGATATCCACGAGCGCGAGTATTGGGACGACTACATGCACGCCTACGAAGAGATGATCCGCGGCACCTCGAGCAAACAAGCACCCTGGTACGTGGTTCCGGCGGACAACAAGTGGTTTACCCGGGTGGTGGTGGCGGCGGCCATTGTGGAGACTCTCGAAGAGCTCAATCTGACCTATCCCAAGCTGGACCCGAAAGAACGCAAACCCCTCGCCGAGGCCCGAGCCAGGCTCCTGGGCAAAAACCATAGGCCGGTCCCTTAAGTGCTAACATATGAAGATTCATTCGTTTTCGAGGCTCCGACTTGCGGTATTCTTGCATCTAATGGGGAAACTGTGAGCTTCCCAAGTAAAAAACCCGGTTGGGCGGCATGGCTGGGGGCGATTTGCATCCTCTTCCTGCTGGTGGCAAACACTGTCCAGGCCACGCATGTTTGCGGCCTGCTCGTGGCCGAGGCCAGCGGTTCGGTCGGGCTGAGCGCGGCCTCCGCCAACGGTGCATTGTGTCTTACCTGCCTCATGGCCCAGTCGGCCGCGGCAGCTATCGTTTTCCTCGGTTTATTCCCAACCCCCCTGCGCAGCGCGGCGGTGCGGCCGCCGCAGGTCCGGCCCCGGTCTCTTCTGCATTCCTTCCGGCTGTACGTCCGTCCTCCTCCTTCCTTCTAGTTCTTCCTTGCCGTGGCCGATCAGTTTTTGTGGATCGGTGCGGTTTCTTACCTTCCTGGTCAGTGGCGCCCGCTCGGCATTGAGGCGCCGGCTCTTTGCTGGCTATGGCTTCGGCAAGGGTTCGGGAGATGGGGAGATATCTTGATCGACCTAGCGATAACTTCTGAATTGGCTTGGGTTTGCCATGCAACCATTGACTAAGGCGTACTTCGAAAACCGCGGGGACNNCGCTGCGCTCCAGATACGGCCAGAGCGTTGCTCTGACCCTCGCATTTTTCCTGCTGCTCGGTGGAGTCGGCGCGGGTCAAAGCGCGACCCTCATCACGCTTGACCAGGCCATCGACTTGGGGCTCGCGCACAACCATACACTCAGAGCCGAGCGTACTCTGATCAAGCAGAATCAGGCGCAAGAAATCACCGCCAACCTGCGTCCGAACCCCACCCTGGTCGGGGACGCGCAATTCATCCCGATCTTTCAGCCCGATAACTTTTCCTCGGATTATCTGAACGAGAGCCAGCAGTTCGATCTCGGCCTGGGATACCTGTTCGAACGTGGCGGCAAGCGCCAGCGCCGTCTCCAAGCCGCCAAGGATCAGACTGCGGTGACCGTCTCCCAGGTGACCGACGCCGAACGCACCCTCGCGTTTAACGTGGGGCAGCAATTTGTCGACGTTCTGCTGGCCGAATCGACGCTGCAATTTGCCGAGCAGGACTTGAAGAGTTTCCAGCAAACCGTGGACGTAGGCGAGGCGCAATACAAAGCAGGCGCGATCAGCGAAGGCGACTATCTCAAGATCAAGCTGCAGTTGTTGCAGTTTCAGACCGATGTTTCTTCCGCGCGCCTGGCGCGAGTGCAGGCTCTGGTCAGTTTGCGCGAGCTGCTCGGCTACGACGCGGTGCCGGCGAACTTCGATGTGATCGGCGATTTGGCCTATCAGCCGCTCCAGGCCAGCGTCGAGGATTTGCAGGCCAAGGCTCTGAACCTGCGACCCGATTTGCGGGCCGCACAATTGGGTGTGACGGCTGCCCAGAGCCAGATCCTTCTGGCGCAGGCCAATGGCAAGCAGGACATCACCGGCACCGGAGACTACACGCATGTCGGAGGGGTCAGTTCGGCTTCACTGTTTTTCAGCATGCCTCTGCCCATCTTCAACCGCAACCAGGGCGAAATCGCGCGCACCCGCTTCGCTCTGACCCAGGCGCAGGAAACGCAACAACTGGCCAGCGACACGGTATTGGGCGACGTATCGAACGCCTACGAAGGCTTGAAAAGCAACGACGAAGTCGTGCAACTCTATGTCGCCGGATATCTGAAGCAGGCGCAGGACTCGCGCGATATCAGCGAGTACGCCTACCGCCGCGGCGCCGCCACGCTGCTCGATTTTCTCGACGCCGAGCGCAGCTATCGCGCCATCCAGTTGGCCTACCGCCAGGCCCTGGCTTCCTATATGACGGCACTCGAGCAGTTGAAGACGGCGGTGGGAACGAGGAATCTTCCATGAACTGGCCCAAAGGAAAGATGGTCGGGCGGCGGTGGGCGGGGGCGCTGGTGGCGTCGGCCGTGCTGCTGTTGGTCGCGGGTTGCGATGGCCCGAGCTCGGAAGCTCCGGCCAAAAAGGATTCGGGCAACGCCGAATTGTTTTCCATCCCGGCCGACCAGATGTCGCATGTGCAACTGCTGACCGTCCAGCCGAAAAGCCTGGCGCGGACTCTGCGCCTGACCGGCGCCGTGGCCTACAACAGTTTTCGCACCACGCCGGTGATCACGCAGGTCAGTGGCCCGGTCAGCCGCATTCTGATTGCTCCTGGGCAGAGAGTCACCAAAGGCCAACCCATGCTCTACGTGGCCAGCCCGGATTTCTCCCAGCTGCGCTCGAACTATCTGAAGGCCAAAGATGCCTACCAGCTGGCGCAACGGGAGTACGCTCGCGCCCAGGACTTGTACACCCACCACGCTATTTCCGAGCGCGACATGGTGGCCGCCGAATCGGCAGAGGTGCAGGCCGGAGCCGATTTAGCTGCCTCCGAGGCCGCGCTGAAGGTCATGGGCATCAGCGACCCGGACGCACTCATCAAGGCGCCTCCGTCCTATGAAGTTCCGGTGCTAGCGCCGATTGGCGGTGAAGTGGTGGAACAATTGGTTTCGGTGGGACAACTGATTCAGCCCGCATCCAGCCAATGTTTCACCATTTCCGACACCAGCAGCGTGTGGGTGCTGGTCAACATTTATCAAATAGATTTGCCCTACGTGCATGTCGGCGATGTGGTCGCCATACAAACCGACGCCTATCCCGACGTATTCCACGGACGCATTTCCTACATCGCCGCAGCGCTCGATCCGAACACTCGCACCCTGCAAGCTCGCATCGAGACCAGCAACCCCGGGGGGAAGTTGAAAAAGGATATGTATGTGGTGGCCACGGTGAACGCGGGCGCGATCAAGAATGCGATTTCGGTGCCGGATGCGGCCGTTCTTCGCGACAACGAAAATCAGCCCTTCGTGTATGCCGAGTTTTCTTCCAATCAGTTCGGGAAACGTCCGGTGACGCTCGGCGAGAGCCTGCAAGGCCAAACCGAGATTACCGGAGGACTGAAACCCGGCGACCGGGTAATCGGCGATGGCAGTATTTTCCTGCAGTTCGCAAACTCGCTGCAGCGCTAGCGCAGCGCGAGGTCATCCCGTATGCATGATCCCCGGAGAGCATCGAGCATTGACGAGACGCAGATCTGTAGCCGCGGTCGAAATGACAGAAGCAGATGGAATGAACAACCCGGCCGGAAAGGGGGAAATGGATGACGCCGTCCGCCGTTGAATGATCCACCGCATCGTCCAAGCCGCCCTCCGCCAGCGCTTCCTGGTGCTGATGCTCACCGCCGCGATCACCATCGCGGGCGTGATTTCTTTCCGCCGCATGCCGGTGGACGCTTATCCCGACCTTGCTCCCCCCCAAGTCGAACTCATCACGCAGTGGCCCGGCCACGCCGCCGAGGAAGTCGAGCGTCTGGTCACGCTGCCTCTCGAACTGGAGATGAATGGTGTGCCTCACATGGTGGTGATGCGCTCCATCTCGCTCTACGGCCTCTCCGATGTGATCCTGACATTTGACGAAGATACCGACGACTACTTTGCCCGACAGATCGTGTTCCAACGGCTGGCCGACGCCCAGCTTCCAACGGGTGTGACCCCTTCCATGGCGCCGCTGTTCAGCCCGAGCGGCCTGGTGTACCGCTATGTTCTCGAGAGCCCGGATCGCACGCCGCAGGAGCTGAAGACCATCGAGGATTGGGTGGTCGAGCGCGCCTATCGTTCGGTGCGCGGGGTGGCGGATGACTCCGGCTTCGGCGGCACCGTGATGCAGTACCAGGTGTTGCTTGATCCCGCCCGCATCTACGGCTACCACTTCACCATTCCGCAAGTCATGAACGCTCTGACCGCCAACAATTCCAACGCCGGCGGCGGTTTCTATTCCCAAGGCGGCCAGTTCTACTACGTTCGCGGCATCGGGCTGGTCCGCTCGACGGACGACATCGGAAACGTGGTGGTGGGCGAGAACCACGGGGTCCCGATTCGGGTGCGCGATCTCGGCGAGGTGACCATCGGCCACGCCCCTCGCCTGGGAGAATTCGGCTTTCAGACCAATGACGATGCGGTCGAAGGCGTTATCCTCATGCTGCGCGGCGACCAAACGCAAAATGTTCTGAAGGGCGTGGAGGCCAAAACCGACGAACTAAACCGGGACATTCTGCCGCCGGACGTCAAGATCCATCCCTTCTACGATCGCAGCCAGTTGGTCGAGCTGACCACCACCACGGTGGAGAATAACCTGCTCCGCGGCATGGTCCTGGTGCTGATCGTATTGATCTTCTTTCTGGTCAGTTTCCGCGCCGCTGTTATTGTCGCGCTTACCATTCCGCTCGCCCTCCTGTTTGCGTTTATCGTGCTACACGCCCACGATGTCGCCGCCAATCTGCTTTCGATTGGCGCGATCGATTTCGGCATCGTGATCGACGGCACGGTCGTGATGATGGAGAACATCTACCGCGAACTTGCCTTGCGAGCCGGGAAGGAATACAGCCTCAACGAAGTCATCCTGGTGGCGGCCAAGGATGTCGATCGTCCTATTTTCTATTCGGTTGCGGTCATCATTGCCGGATATCTGCCCATTTACGCGCTCAGCGGGCCCTCGGGAAAACTGTTCCATCCCATGGCCGAGACCATGTCCTTCGCACTGATCGGCGCGCTGATCCTGACCCTGACGCTGGTTCCGGTGCTGGCTTCCTACTGGTTCAAGAAGGGAGTGCGCGAAAAAACCAATCGTCCCTACGAATGGATGAAGGCGAAGTACGCCGGGCAGTTGGACTGGGCTCTCGACCACCCGAAGACCACCCTCGCGATTGCGACTGTCATCTTCGCGCTTACCCTGCTACTGATTCCGTTTATCGGCGGGGAATTCATGCCCCACCTCGATGAAGGCGCGCTCTGGGTGCGGGCCACCATGCCGTATACGATTTCGTTCGAGGAAGCCAGCAAGATCGCTCCGGAGATTCGCCAGATTCTCATGTCGTACCCGCAAGTCACCGTCGTGGGCTCGGAATTAGGCCGTCCCGACGACGGCACCGACCCCACCGGCTTTTTCAACTGCGAGTTCTACGTCGGTCTGAAGGCCTACAAGGACTCATCGTGGACGAGCGACACCCGGACCAAAGACGAGCTCATTGCTTCCATCGACAAGAAGCTGCACACCTTTCCTGGGATCATTTTCAACTACACCCAGCCCGCCGAAGATGCCGTGGACGAGGCCCTCACCGGTCTGAAGAGTTCGCTCGCGGTCAAAATCTACGGCGACGATCTGGATGTGCTGCAAGACAAAGCCATCCAGATCAAAAACGTCCTTTCCCAGGTTCCTGGTTTCACGGATTTGACCGTGGTTCGTGAACTCGGCCAGCCCAGCCTGCTGATTGACGTGGACCGCGACAAGATCGCGCGCTACGGCGTCAACGTCGCCGATGTGGAAGCGGTGATTCAAGCAGCGGTTGGCGGCCAGGCCGTTACCCAGGTGATTCAAGGCGAGAAACTGTTCGATCTGGTGGTTCGCATGCAGCCCCAATTCCGCAGCAGCGCGCATGAGATTGGAAATCTGCTGGTGGGCACGCCCGACGGCCAGCAGATCCCGCTCAGCCAGCTCGCCAACATCCAGCAGGGGAACGGGGCATCGTTCATTTACCGCGAAAATAATTCCCGCTACATTGGCGTGCAGTACTCGATTGAGGGCCGTGATCTCGAGCGCGCCGTGCAGGATGGCCAGGCCGCGGTAAACAAGGCAATCGTTCTGCCCCAGGGGTACCGGCTGGAATGGGGCGGGGAGTACAGCCAGTTCCTGGAAGCCCGGGCCCAGCTTTCCTTCATCGGGCCACTGGCGATCATCTTGATTTTCATGATTCTGTTCGCGCTCTACGGCAATTTTAAGTTCCCGGTCACTATCGCCTTGGGCGTCATCATGACCGAGCCGGTGGGGGCGCTGATTGCCCTGAAGCTGACCCATACCCCGTTCAGCGTTTCTTCGGTCCTGGGGCTTTTGGCCCTGCTCGGCGTCTCGGTCGAGACTGCGGTGATTTTGGTCTCCTACATCAACAAATTGCGCCAGGAAGGGAACGATATCCGCACCTCTACGCGGGAGGCTTCGCTGCTCCGGCTCCGTCCCATCATGATGACCGCCCTGGTCGCCTGCCTGGGTCTGCTGCCGGCGGCGCTTTCGACCGGCATTGGCTCCGATACCCAGCGGCCTTTCGCCATCGTGATCGTCGCCGGGCTGGTGTCCCGCCTCTTCATCGGCTTTTTCGTCAATCCCGTTCTGTATGAACTAGTTGCCCGGGATGGGGACGTTCTGCAAGTGTAGTAACGATTTCGGGAACCTTCCCCAGTCGTGGTTACCGGCGGATTACTTCCCCCCCAAATATGGCACGTTTGTTTCATTGACCGACCGATGACCCCTTGGTAGGTTGAGATCACGATCTCCCCTAAAGAGGGGTTGCTATGAAGCTGGTTCATTTGTGTTACGCGGCTCTGGGAATTGCGGTGGCTCGGTGGATTTTCAAGCGGCAACCGGTACAACTGGCCGATCCGGTTGCGCGTTTCCGTTCTTCTGGTTTGCTGTAAGGAAATTTGCCGTTCTGGGCGTGCGCCGTCCCATTGCGTGGCACTTCGTCTCGTAGGCTCGGGTTGTTGCTCTTGGCGAACCTGTTCGCTCCAAGGTTCTAGCACTTCGGTTTGCCTTCTCTCGCCCCTTCTCGTCTCACAACTGACTAGAATTTGAGTAGCACCAGTCTCCGGCATGCGCGTAGTGATCAACTGAATGCGCCTGGCAAGGAGCGGGGCCGAACGCCGCCCGCTTGCGGCACAATGGAGTGGCGGTACCAGCGGCGCGGCCGGCAGAGTCTGGTCGAGGGAACAGAATCCATGATGCGCAACTCAGGTTTCCCGAGACTCGGGATCCCGATGGTGGGAGTCGAGATCCTCGTATTAACGGTGGGGTTGATGCTCCCCGGTCGGCTGGCTGCGCAGTCAGATGACAACAGCGCGCCTTTGGGAGATGTGGCCCGAGCGCTAAGGAAAGATAAGGAGAAGGAGAAGATCCAGGCTCCGGCCGCCGCGCCGGAAACGGTCATTGACAACGACAATCTCTCCCAGGTGATGGAACAAGCCGAGAAAGACCGGCTCAAGGGTGACGTTCGACTGGCGTTCTCAGCCCTCGGGAAGGACCTGCGAGTGTCCTCGCCCGATGTAACCTGCAATCTTTCCTTTAACGGCCAGTCCGCCACGCTGCTTTCCGATCCGTTCGTTCCCCAGGATCTGCCGCTCGCCGAGTTGGCCAAGTTGGACGGCCCGGCGGCGATTCACGGCGATTCGCTCGAGGTCACGGTCTATAACCCGACGGGCTGGACCATTCGGGAGATCACCGTTGGCCTGACCATTGCGCGCCACTCCGACGCCAACACCGCGTCGAGCTATGGCTCGGCCAAACTGGTGCCCGCCGTGGCGGGGGATGACGCGGCGGCGGAAAAACGTTCCGACCTGACCGTGCTTTACCATCTCAAGGGATTAGCCGCACCCTCGACAAGCACTATCTTCCGCCAGAGTCTGGGCGCGACGCTGCGTCCGGACCAGGACTGGCACTGGGCCATCGTGCAGGCTCAGGGCACGCCGCCCCGATAAAACCCTATATTCCTCTGCCGGATACCGATAGCGCCATGGTCTAAATTGTTTCCGGACATCGAAAATTCACTCCCAGATTCCGTCAGCAGCGAAGGGGGCTACTTCACCTGGGGCACCGGTTCGGCTTTACCGCTCTGGATGCTGCGGTAAGCGGCGTCCAAAATCTCCTGGTTTTGCCAGCCTTCTTCGCCGGGCACGGGAAACTGTGCCTTGCCTTCGACCGCCGCGGCAAACGCATCTGCCTGCAACGCATAGGCGAGGCGATTCGAGACCGTCTCCGTTTCGACCGTCGCTCCCCGCCGCCGCAATTCAAGGATCACCGGCTTCTCGACACTCAGGCAATCGTCGGCGCANNCAAAGCACTGTGCCCAGAGTGCCCCGGGAAAATTCGAGCGTCAGCGCCGCTGCGACTTCGATCTCGGGTACCTGGCGATGGAAAATGGCACGCGCCGAGACGCGAACGACTTCATCCTGCAGGATGTAACGCAGCGAGTCGATCGAGTGCACGCCAATATCCGCGATCGGACCTCCACCAGCGATGTTGGGATCATAGATCCAGCTGCGGCCATGATCAGGTCCAGCCATGAAAGAGAACTCGGAGCGGGCAAAGGCGGGGGCGCCGATCTCTCCTCTGGCCACGCGCTCGCGCAGCCGGCCGACACTTTCTTCGAAGCGGAACACGTGGGCTACGCCCAGCAGAACCTTCGCTTGGCGCGCCGCTTCGACCATGCTGCGACATTCCCGGGCGCTCATGCCCATGGGCTTTTCGCACAGCACCGGCTTGCCGGCGGCGACCGATGTCAGCACATCATCGAGATGCGCGCTGTTCGGTGTAGTGACCAGTACCGCATCCACCTCGGGCGAGCGGCACAGCTCCGCGGTAGAGGCGAAAACGTGACCAATATGGTGCCGCTTCGCGGCCTCCTGCGCTGCGGTCTGATTGCGCCTGGAAAGCGCAGTCACCTGGCAGTTCTTGGCCAGGGCGAAGCCCGGCATCAGGCGGCGAACGGCGTGAAGTCCGAAGCCAACAATTCCGAATCGAACCATACTTATCGAAACCTGCTTATCGAATCATAGAGGATCGAACCGGTTCGGTCCTCTTGCCGGAGCAGCCCTCATTTCGCGGCGAAAATTGAGTGGGGCGGCGAGGTCAGATTAACAGTATTTACGGCCGTTCCCAGGGAGCCGACGACGGCGGTTCCGGAGGAGCCTGTAGTGGCGGTAACGGGGTATTCGGTGATGGTCTTCGCGGTCTGATCGATTTCGAACAAGAATGTTCCCGACGCGTCCAGTGTGATAGAGGTGGGATCGCTGGTCACGCTAAAGGGCGAATCTGTCACCGTGGTCAGGGCGCCGTTGGAAGAGATGGCGTAGGCGGTAACATTGCCCGTGCCCTGATTGGCGATGTAAAGATAGCCTCCCCCGAGGGCGACGGTGACGGAAACGGGAGACGTGCCGGTGATGTAGGGCGATCCCTGCACCGTGCTCAAGGCGCCGGTCGTCGAATCAATGGCCAAGACCGACAGCGTGCTGTCGATGGTATTGGCGACATACAGAAAGTGTTCGGCGGGATCCACCGCCATGGAGAATGGCCCATTGCCTGCCGCGAACGGAGCACCGGGAATCCCCTGCAAGGTCCCGCTCGCAGACACGGCGTAGCCGGAAATCGCGGCCAAATCGCCATTGGCCACATAGAGGAATTTCCCCGACGGCGTGAGCGCCAGGGTGAGCGGAGCGGGAGTCGAGGCAAAAGGCGACCCCGAAACCTGAGTCAGCGCGCCACTCGAAGCGTTAATGGAATAGACGGAAATGGTGTTCGACACCTGGTTTGCCACAAAAAGCAAACTGCCGGCCGAATCCATCGCCATCGACGTGGGGTTCACCCCGGTCGGAGTGCGTGGCAGGACTTCAGTGAGCCCCCCCGTACTCTTGTCGATGGTCAAAAGCGAGATGTCGTCTTCCGCTTGATTGGCAACATAGGCAAATTTGCCGGAGGGATGCACCCAGATGGCGGCGGGAGAATTGCCCGTGAGGAAGGGCCCGCCGACCACTGCGGTCAGGCCTCCGGAACCGCCCACGCGGTACACGGCGACCGCATTCTGGACGGGCAGCGTCACGTAGATAGAGTGGGGCGCGGCCTGGATGCCATTGTTGGCCACGCCTCCACCGCAACCCGGCAGAGCCGCGAGCGCGAGCACCATGCCAAGCAGGCCTGTCCATCGGATCGACATGATCATCTTCCTTCCCCAAAAGCGGGAATCACAAACGGCTGGCCCAGAAAATCTCATGGTTTTGGAGGGCTGGGCGGTCTTTGAGGCCTCCATTTAACTCGTCCCCAGCGATAGACGATCCCGGTCGAGAACTGCAAGTTGTTTTCCGACAGCTGAAACAAACGCGTATGCAGATAGTCCGCCTGCACGATGCGAACGTCAAAGTGACGGCGAAACACCCAATCGATTCCGCCTCCCACCCCTACCGCACTGGCGGTGCTGCCCGCCCCGGTTCCGACGCTGTCGAAACTTCGGGCTTCGCCGAAAAGAACATGGGCGGAATAGGTAAACTTTCCCCGCGCGTGAATATACTGCGGGCCCAAAAGGACAGCCCGCACATTCAAATGAGGAGAGTAGTTCCCCGTGGCTTCGGCAATTCCCCCGACATCGCGCGTCAGGTTGCCGGAGATTGCCCCAATCCAGCCATTCAAATTGGAAGTATCGGCGAAACCCAGAGGTTGGCCGTTGAATCGCATGTACGAGTAGCCCGCGAAAACCTCGAGCCGGGGAACCTCCGGGACCTCCTGTGCTTTCGCAGGCAGGCACGCGGAAAGGCTCAGCACGATCGAAAAGAATGCGCCCCAGCGCAGTGCAAGGGGCGTCGGGCGGCTGCGACGTTTGGCATAGGGCGGCCTGCAGGATAATGGAGTGGCAGCTGGGTTTCGTGTCATTCGGAATCTATATAGAAATGAAGGACCTTCCATTAGAACATGATCTGGCGGCCGAGGTTGCTCAAAAGCTCGCTTCTACCACCGGGCCATGAGCCGCGAGGCTAGAACCACATAACCATGGCTGCACTACGGCTAAACAGGATACCCTTTCGCCGGCGTTATCTCCAACTGGCGGCCCGAGTTGCCGCCGGAGTGGGTGCGGTTGACTTGCCCGAAGCCTCGGCCTAAGATTCCGACGCACGTTCTCTCCCCCTTCGAGATGATTGGTCAAGTCCTGGGTCACTATCGAGTTCTGGAAAAGATAGGCTCTGGTGGGATGGGAGAAGTGTATCGTGCCCGCGACGAGCGCCTGGCGCGCGACGTCGCGGTGAAGGTACTCAAGCCTTCCTTCGCCCACGACCAGGACCGTCTCCGCCGTTTTGAGCTCGAGGCTCGCAGCTCGGCTGCCCTCAGCCATCCCAACATCGTTGCCGTCTACGACATCGGGATGCATGACGGCGCGCCTTACATTGTCTCCGAACTCCTACAGGGGATGACGCTGCGGCAGCGGCTTTCGCAGGGACCGCTTTCACCGCGCCAAACCTCCGACTACGGCACGCAGATCGCCCAAGGGTTGGTGGCAGCGCACGAAAAGCGGATCGTGCACCGCGATCTCAAGCCGGAGAATTTGTTCATTACCCGCGACGGCCACGTCAAGATCCTCGATTTCGGCATTGCCAAGCTGACCTCTGGCGAAACCAGAGAACAGAACTCGATCGAGTCTACGGCTACGCAAACCAGGCTGGGCTCGGTCCTCGGTACGGTGCGTTACATGTCGCCCGAGCAGGTCCGGGGCAAACCTGTTGACCCGCGCAGCGACATTTTCAGTCTGGGCGCCATCCTCTACGAAATGCTGACCGGCAAGCCTGCCTTTGCCGGCGACACCGAAGCAGACACCATGATGGCGGTCCTCAAAGAAGACCCGGCGGAGATGGCGCCAGCGAGCCAGGCCGTCCCCGCCGCGTTCGACCAGATTGTCCGCCACTGTCTCGAGAAAGAGCCGGAGAATCGTTTCCAGTCGGCGCGTGATTTGGCCTTTGCCTTGAGCACCGTCTCCCAGGCGACTAGCCGACAATTTGTCGTTTTCCGGCCGCGCAAGCAGCAATTCAAGAAATGGCTGGCCTGGCTGGCGGCTGCGGCTTTGCTGGCGGCGGCCGGCATTTATCTGGGCGCCATGGTTCGGCGGGTTTCTGATCCCGCTTACCGGCGCATTACCTTCGAGCGGGGTACGATCTATTCGGCGCGCTTCAGTCCGGATGGCCGTAGCATCCTCTACGGGGCGTCCTGGAACGGCCGGCCGCTCGAGCTTTATTCGACGGTGGGCGACTCTCCGCTGGCACGTCCTCTGGGTTTCACTTCGGCTCACTTGCTGACGGTTTCACGCAGCAACGAACTGGCCCTGGTACTGCATGGGACGCCGGATCGGCGTGTTTTCACCGGCGGAGTGCTGGCGCGCAGTCCCCTTGCCGGAGGCACGCCGCGCGAGCTTTTGGAGGACGTTCGGGAGGCCGACTGGAGCCCCCAGGGCGAGCTTGCCGTGGTCCACCATATCGACGGCCAGAGCCGTCTGGAGTATCCCATCGGTAAAGTTCTCTACCCGACCTCGGGCTGGATCAGCGATATCCGTTTTTCGCCCGGGGGAGAGCGCATTGCCTTTTTGGATCACCCGGCAACCTGGGACGATCGAGGCTCGGTCTGTGTGATCGACCTGGGGGGAAAGAAGAAGACCTTGTCGTCGGGCTGGGAGTCAGAAGCCGGCTTGGCTTGGTCTCCGCTGGGCGACGAAGTTTGGTTCACGGCGGCGCCGGACAGTGGCACCGGACGAAGTCTCTGGGCAGTGGATCTGTCGGGGAGAACACGCAAGATTCTGGCCGTTCCCGGAGGCTTCACCCTGCAGGACATCGCGGCCGATGGCCGGGTTCTAGTCACTCTCGATACCGAGCGGGTGGCGATGGAGTGGACGGGCAAAGATAAGGGGGAGGTTCGCGATCTTTCCTGGTACGACTGGAGCTTGGCGAAGGACATTTCCGGGGACGGCCAATGGGTCTTGTTCGAGGAGAGTAGTCAGCCGGCGGGCCCGAATTACGCGGTTGCCATTCGCAACATTGATGGCTCACCTCCTATCCGGCTGGGCGACGGTACGGTCGGAAGCCTATCCCCCGATGGCAAATGGGCGCTTTCGGTCTTTACCGGAGCGCCCCAGCACGTCACTCTATTTCCCATCGGTCCCGGTCAGCCGCAGCAGATTTCTCTGCCAGAGCTGGAGCATCTGGACAATGGCGGAGCCCATTTTTTGCCCGACGGCAAACGCATCGTAGTAAACGGCAACCTGCCCGGCAGACCGGGACGTAGCTTCCTGGTGGATCTGGCCGGAGGGAAGCCCGAGCCCATTACCCCGGAGGGAGTGCGAGCGCTTCTGCCTTCCCCGGACGGAAAATATCTGGTCGGTACCATGCCCAACCACGGACTCACTCTATTTCCGGTGGACGGCGGTTCTCCCCTTCCCCTACCGGTTCTTCCAACGACGCCAGGCTTTGATGTTGCGCAGTGGTCCGCGGACGGCAAGGCGCTCTACGTGTACCAAGTCGGGGCGCCCTCGGTTAGCGTCTACCGTTTGGACATTGCCACGGGAAACCGGACCCTGATACGCGAACTCACCCCCGCCGACCGCGCCGGCGTGGTGAGGATCGGACCGGTCGTTACCAACCCTGAGCCTCACCCCTCGGAGTTCGCTTACAGCTACCTGCAGACCCTTTCTGTTTTGTACGTGATCTCGGGGCTGCGCTGAGGCCAAGAACCTTCGCGTGCCCCGAAAAAGCGAGGGCATCGAGGATTCGCGGCCCTTGCCCGTCAGCGCCCCGGTGGAGTGAATTCGGCGCGGCGCAGCCGATATAAGACATGGCGGCGCAGCGGGTGGCCCTCGGGCAGCAGGGGATGATCGAAGTCCTCGGCCGGGTCGCGAGTCATTCCAAGCTTCTCCATCACCCGTCGTGACTTCAAGTTTCCCGGAGCCGTAAAAGAGACGAGGGCGTCGAGGCCCACCACTTCAAATGCGTAGCGCACCATTTCCCTCGATCCTTCTGTGGCCAGGCCTTGACCCCAATGCTCGGGTGACAGTCGCCATCCGATTTCGGCGCAGGGCGTGAACTTCGCCTGAAATCCTGGGACCGAAAGCCCAATAAAGCCGAGGAAGCAATGGGTCTGACGCAACTCCGCCGCGCAGAGACCGAACCCGTGCGCGAGGAAGTGAGCCTCAATTCGACCTGCCAGCCGATCACTTTCCGCCGGAGAGAGAACGCCGGGCATGAATTCCATGGCGCGTGGGTCCAGGTTCAGGCGCGAGAACGGGGCCAGGTCGGACTGCCGCCAGCGCCGCAAAATGAGCCTCTCCGTAGTGGCCACTACCATGGAGGGAAATATACCTGGCACAACTGATTTTCCGCAGCCTGCTAATCGAGAGAACCGGAGAAATCCTGCCGCACATAGTGGAAAAAGATCGAGGTAGAGGTATCGGGCTGAGGCAGCGGGTCCCGGGAGTGAGGCAGTTCGCAGCCCCGGTAGAGCAAGCCGTCGCCGATCGCTTGGAACACCGTCACCCGGCCGCTTGGAGTGTGGAGGTGGATGGGCCAGCGGGTTTCGCGCCGCGGTTCGGGGGAATAGTCGAGGCATAGGGTAATGCTGAATTCGCACTGCTCCCGGTCGGTGTGCTTCTTTAAGTCGGCACCACCTTGGTAGGAAGCCATATATAGATAGGAGGGCTTGACCGGTTCCCCGACAATCGCCGCCACAGTGCTCGTCAGTTGATGGTGAAAGAAGCGAGCGACACTCTCATTGTGGGCGACATAGCGGCGCGAGCTCTGGTGGTCACCCAGGGTTAAGACGCCGGTACGGATCAAATAGCGATAGTAACGTCTTAGCGCGGCAACATGAAAGGGATGGATGAGGTTGCCAACCGGCGCATAGCCCCGCGTGTGGAAGCGATTCGCCAGGCCGCACATAGCCTCAGCCCAATCCTTGCCGCGCGCGCAAGCAGAGGGGGCTGGCGTCAGCACGTTCGCCAGGCCGAGAACACGGAGCGCCTGAGGCGAGAGAGCAGCTGGCGCCGGATCTCCAGGCTGCGCTCCTGCCAGTAATTCGCCCCACTCCTTCCCCAGCCAAAAGGGGCGCAGGGCATGGCTTCCCGGGTCTCGAACCCAAACCAGATCTCCTTGTAGTGCGAAATTGTCCAGCCAGTGGGCGTTGCCCGCCAGCGCTTCCGGCAACTCGCCGTTGCGGGTGAAGACCACGTCCGGGTTGACCAACAGCCCAGCGCTTGAGCTGCCTTTGCCGGTTTCCCGGAAACGATGCGACGGAACCAAGTGATCTGGTTGTTCGGACAGGCGGCAATAAAAGCGAGATGGGGGAAGACTCGCCGGCAGCGGGCGCGGGGCCGAGGTCTCCATCAGCCGTTCAATCCAGTGTAACCAATTCGCGTTATTTACTTGTGAAACCATCCGTTCATCGTGAAGCGGCTGTCGGCAAAGGCCTGAGAAGAGCACTCGACCGGGGTGATCTCATGCGCCAGTGAACTGACAAAAAGGACCATCTGGTTCTGCTGAGGCACGATCGTGTGGTGGTTTTCCATTGGCACATAGCCTCCGTTCTCCCAGCGAGAATCATAGATGCGGAGCTCTCCGCCCCGGAAATTCGTCGGTTCGCGGTGGAAGAAGTATACGAAGGTGATCTCCCGCGGCGCATTTTCCTCGTGGCAGTTGTCGCTGTGCCAGTGGAAGAAGTCACCGTCATTGCTGGCGGTGATTTGCACCTCTACATGAGAAGCCACGAATTCGTCATGGCCCAGTCTCGACAGAATGCGCGGCCAGCAGGATTCAAGGCGATTCACCACCACGGCGCGATAGTCGCCCAGGTTCATCAGCACGCGAGACCGGCGATATTCATGGTCGACCATCGAACCAGCCGCTCCGGGGGAAACCACTTCACTGAGCTGGAACTCTGCTTCGCGATCAAGTGTGTGCTGCAACAAGGCCTGCAGTTCGGCTGGAGCCAGGAATTCCTCGAGGATGAGGGGCTCCGCGGCTAAAAACCGCGGCACCTCGGCCACGGCGATAGCTTCGAGCTGAGCTTGCAATCTGCGCTCGATGGCAGGTCCAGGGGGATTCGGGCCGGGTGGAAGCGGACTGGGCTTGGGTCCGGGTCCTAGACTTAGGTGGGGCCCGGGTGGGTTGGGGCCGGGCGGAAGCGGACTGGGCTTGGGTCCGGTTCCGAGACTCAGGTGGGGTCCAGGCGGGTTGGGGCCGGGTGGAAGCGGACTGGGCTTGGGCCCGGTTCCGAGACTCAGGTGGGGTCC
>PKYX01000050.1:1912-5040 GCA_003132825.1 Acidobacteriaceae bacterium | reverse complement strand
GTCGCTCTGAAAAATTACTTGCTTGGGGGTCACCAGCGCGGAAGAAGGAAAGTCGCTCGGCAGCGCCTGCGGAGCAATCATTTCGCGGCCCTTCGCGGTAAGTTCATAAGGCATCGCCGGTGATGTTGCCGTGGAGCCGAGGCAAACCATGCTCTTGCCATCGCCGGTTTGAACCGGGGACCACTCGATGGTGTCGCCGTTAGTCAGAGCTTGCGGCGTACCGCCGCCTGCCGCTACTCGCCACAAGTGCCGGCGGTCTACATCCGCTTGATTCGAGGAATAAATCATCCACGCCTTGTCCGCGCTGAGCGTCACCTCTTCCACGTCAAAGTCGCCGGGTGTGAGCGCGGTGGGCGCNNGGTTGCGCCCATCCTGCTCCGAGGAAAATATCACACGTCCGTCAGCAGCAAAGTTGAGAGAACCATCTTCGCTCAGCTCGGGCAGAGAATCTTCCGGCTTTTCGCCGCTGCGCCACAAGAGGCCACCCGTCGCGGTTACGGAATCCGCAATCCACAGCGACCAGGGCCTGGGGCGCACGGGAATCAGCGGCTGCTTCCGCTCATCTCCGGCGGTGCGCACAAAAACAATCCGCTTGCCATCAGGCGACCAGCGTGGCATGGAATCTTTGTCCACGCTGGGTGCCAGGTAGCGGATGGAGTCGCCATCAAAATCGTATAGAGCGATAAAGCTATGACCGTCACGCTCACTGACGAACGCGATATGTTTACCATCGGGTGACCATTTCGGCTCAACCGCCGCCCCGCGAACCGAAGCCAGTTCCTTGGCCTGCTGTTTGCCGTCCACACTGGCCAGCCATAATTTCTTCTTCGCGGACCACAACGCCCACTTGCCGTCGGCCGAAACCTCTATGTCTTCGCAGCCCTCATCCGGGCAACCCATTTCGCCCAGTAACCGAGGCCTGGTCTGCTTGGCCCCCACGTCCAGCGCAAAGACCTGCTGCTTGGCTCCTTTGGTCGAACTATCCGGGTTGGCGCTCTCCTGCGCTTCGTTTAGTTCGCTGCCCAGCGCATAAAGCACCGTCTTGCCGTCGGGTGTCAGTCGCAAGCTGGCGATTGGCTGGCCATCGTCTGCGCTGTAGTGAGTCACGGGGCGGGCAGTGCGAATAAAGTCGGGGCCGTCAGCCACCCACACATTGCGTATTCCTTTTGCATCGAAGACCCAGGCAACGCGGCTGCCGTGCATTGCCGCCACCAGCTCGCTGGGAAAAGGCGAACTCAGGACCTGCTCCAGGGTGAACGGAGATTGCGCCCACACCGCCGGCGTGCATCCCGGCATTAGACCCAGCGTTAGACCCAACGTTAGACTGGGAGCGATCAGCAAGCGAGCTTTGGTAAATGGCATAAGCGGGTAGGTTAAGCTAAGGCAGGCCGCCCTGCCAATAGCAATAGTCCAATCGGCAATAGTCCAATCTTCGCGAATGCCTCACCCCCGGGATAGAAAGGCAGCCTCCTTCGAAAAGTGGTGTATCATCTTGCAACGTTTTCAGCCCTTCGTTGGACCTGCATCGCGGAGGGATCAAATCCCATGAAACTTAATAAAGAATTCTTGCAGAGTCTTCCCAAAGTCCTTTTACACGAGCATTTGGATGGTGTGTTGCGGCCGCAGACAGTGATTGAATTGGCAAGAGACGCAAACTACACAGAGCTTCCAACCGATTCCCCGCAACCGCTTTCGGAGTGGTTCTTCCGCGGAGCAAATCAGGGAAGTCTCGCCAAATATCTGGAAGGCTTCGCGCACACGATTGCGGTGATGCAGACCGAGGATGCGCTGCAGCGCATCGCCTACGAACAGGCCGAAGATCTGAGTCGAGATGGGATTGTGTATTTTGAAACTCGCTTTGCACCGGTTTTTCACACCCAGAAAGGATTGACCCATCAGCAGATCGTCTCAGCGGTGCTGAAGGGGTTGGAACGAGGACGAAAAGACTTTGGGATCTCGTCCGGCTTGATCATTTGCGCGATGCGCAACATGAACGTCTCGCTGGAAATGGCGGAACTAGCAGTCGACTTTCGTGCGCGCGGTGTTGTGGGCTTCGATCTCGCGGGCGAAGAAGGAGGTTATCCCGCGAAAAAGCACGTGGATGCCTTTCATTACATCCAGCGGGAAAACTTCAATATCACGATTCATGCGGGCGAGGGCTACGGAAAAGAATCGATCTGGCAGGCGATTCNNACGGCAAGGCGGTGAAGTTGGGCGATCTGGCGCAATACGTTCTCGACAAGCGGATTCCCCTAGAGATTTGTTTGCTGAGCAATGTTCACACCGGGGCTACGCCCAGTTTGGCGGAGCATCCATTCAAAATACTTTATCAGGAGAAATTTCGGGTTACGCTGAACACGGACAACCGGTTGATGAGCAGCACCACCATGACGCAGGAATTCGCAGCCGCTGCGGATGCCTTTGGTTTAACCCTGGATGATTTCGAGAAGATCACGATCAATGCGATGAAGAGCGCTTTTTTGCCATACCGAGAGCGCTGCGATTTCATCTATTCGGCGATCAAGCCTGGTTATGCCAGGATCCGCGAATTGACCGGGACAAAGACCTCCATCTGAATTTGTGAGCCGCGGAGATTTCATGTGCTGTCTGGCAAGAGGTTGGGCCTTTACTCTCGCGCTGTCCATGCTGTGTTTTCGCTCCTTGTCCGCCCAGACCCCTGCGCCGGCTGGGCCGATCCGCATCAAAGTCGTCGTGGTCACCATGTTCGAACGCGGCGAGGACACTGGGGATACTCCAGGAGAGTTTCAGCTTTGGGTGGAGCGGGAGCATCTCGACCAGATTCTTCCTCTGCCTGCGGGCTATCACCACGTGCGCTTGAACAAAGACGGCGTACTCGGCATGGTGACAGGTGTCGGCACGGCCAAGGCGGCAGCGTCAATAATAGCGTTGGGGCTGGACCCGCGGTTCGACTTCTCGAAAACATATTGGATTGTCGCAGGCATTGGCGGGGGAGACCCGGCGGATGTGTCGGAGGGATCGGCGGTCTGGGCAGATCATGTAGTGGATGGCGACCTGGCTTTTGAGATCGATGCGCGTCAAATTCCCGAAAGCTGGCCGACTGGCTACTTGCCACTGCGCAAGGGAACACCCTACGAGCAGCCTGCCGA
>PKYX01000050.1:874-1842 GCA_003132825.1 Acidobacteriaceae bacterium | reverse complement strand
CTGCCATGGAGGATTCCGGCACACTGCAAGCTCTCACATTCCTGAACCAGGCCGGGCGTGTTGATCTGCGCCGAGTGCTCGTGTTGCGAACGGTCAGCAACTACGACCGGGAAGCGCCAGGCGTGCCTGCGGCGGAAAGCCTGCAAGAAATGGTTTCTGGCAACTACTCGGCTTATATGCCAGCCTTGGAAGCAGCGCAGATCGTTGGAGACAAGGTAGTGCGAGACATTGTTGAGCATTGGGCGNNGCAGATCGTTGGAGATAAAGTTGTGCGAGATCTTCTAGAGCACTGGGCAGAGCGGGAATTCAGCATTCCTCACGCGCCGTAGTCAAGGCTGGCTTTGACAAATGTCACTTGGACAAAGCTGCCAGAGTTTCGGCCAGCACAAGCGCTCCTCGAACGATGTCCTCCGGGGCCGCATATTCGTCCGGGCGGTGGCTGTACCCATTGCGGCAGGGAATGAACAGCATTGCAACGGGAGCGATGCGCGCNNGGCAAGATTGAGAAAGCGCTTCAATGATTGCGGGAGCGCACTCGGCGGGTGCGTCGGCGTTCACCAACTCGCTGCGAATGGACACGCGCCGTTTTTCCGATATCGCGTGGCACGCTGCCTCCAGGGCATGCATTACAACGCCGCGCCGCTGAAGATCCGTATCGCGGATATCCACACCAAGGCGGACCCGGCTGGGAATACTATTCACCGCGCCGGGAAACACCTCGCAGATGCCAACGGTCGCAACTGTGTCAACCGCTCCGCTGGTGCGCGCCGCGTTCTCGATTGCCAGAATCAACTCGGCCGCGGCACAGAGAGCATCGTGGCGGTCCGGCATCAAGACACCACCGGCGTGTCCACCCGTACCTTCGATCAAAACGCGAAGGCTCGCCGGCGCCGCTATCTTCGTAACGATCCCGAGAGGAATTTGCTGGCGCTCCAGCAATGGCCCCTGTTCGATGTGCAGTTCTACGA
>PKYX01000050.1:0-835 GCA_003132825.1 Acidobacteriaceae bacterium | reverse complement strand
TTCCAAAACGCGTCGGCTCTTCAGAAGTAAAAATGGTCAACTCAATTGAATGCTTCGGATGAAATCCACTCTGCCGTAATGCCCGTATCGCTTCCAAGCCTCCGAGTACTCCCACCACACCATCGTATTTTCCTGCGTTTGGAATGGCATCGATATGCGAGCCGGTGCCGACAACTGGCGCGGCCGGGTCGGAACCATTCCAGCGAGCGAAGGTGTTTCCGACGGCATCCTGCCGCACCGTAAGCCCGGCTTCCTCGCAACGAGCTTTCATCCACGCACGAGCTTTGAGATCCGTGGGCGTGAAAACGATTCGCGTCACCGCCGGAGCTTCGGCGTCAGAGTAGGAGGCTAGCGCGTCGATTTCGGAGAGCAGGCGATCTCGATTGATCGTNNTGCGGACACCACGGTCCCATCCAGATGAAGTCTCCCGCGGTCACTGGATACCACGAATCGCCGAGCCGATAAATTCCGCCGCCTTCGAGCATGATAAGTCCGTGCTCCATCACGTGCATTTCGACCATGCTCAGGGAGGCCCCAGGCTGGTAGACCATCGTGTTCACGGCAAAGTCAAAACTCATTTCATCCGGAAGCAGACATTTGACCTGCAAGCGGGGGTCGTCTTCAAGCGGATGCGAAGAAACCGCATCTTCGTTCGAAATGATTAACTGCGGCCGCTCGACCGAATCGAGAGCCTGATAAGGCTTCTCGACGACGGCGACACGGCTCGCCTTTGCAGCCACCACTCGATGGGGCAACCTTGCAGGGAGATAGGCGTAACCGCGAGCGCCTAGCGCGCTTGATTTGCCGTTAACTTCCAGCTCCACACCGCCATCGA
>PKYX01000171.1 GCA_003132825.1 Acidobacteriaceae bacterium | reverse complement strand
TGCTGAAAGTTTTCAAATACAAACTATGCCCAAACCGTAAGCAGAGCCTCGCTCTGCAACGGACACTGGATGTCTGCCGGGATGTGTTCAATCTCAGTCTTGAGCAAAGGAAGATGCATCGCACAGGACAGTTCGCTCAGATGCGGGAACTAACTGAACTGAAAGCTGCGTACCCAGAGTACAAACAAGTTCACGTCCATGTCCTCCAGAACGTCATCAAAAAGTTGCAACGATCATTTGAGAACATGTGGGAACGTGGTGCAGGGTTTCCAAGGTTTAAGCCGTTCCATCGCTACAACAGTTTTCAGTTCAACAATNNAAGTTGCGATTGAGTCGCGAGATTCCAGAGGCTGCTGTCATCAAGACTTTGAGCATCAAGAAGTCTGTGTCGGGTTGGTACGCGTGTTTCGCGGTAGAGGTTCCTGTTCAACCGTTGCTGAAATCTGATGCTGCGGTTGGCCTCGACCTAGGTATCGAGAACTTCGCTGCACTGTCAGACGGAACTATGATTCAGAACCCAAGGTTCTATGAGCAGGGGCAAGCAGAACTCANNTCAACATCAAAGGTTTGGCACAAGGAATACTAGCCAAGCAAGTCCACGATTGCGGATGGAGTCAATTCATCACGCTGCTCAAATACAAGGCTGAAAGTGCCGGTAGGAGAGTTGTGGGAGTAGATGCAAGATACACGAGCCAGCAATGTCCTGCTTGTGGAACAAGAAAAAAGAAGTCGCTGTCGGAACGCACACACGAGTGTTCCGCATGCGGATTAGTTCTGCATCGGGATACGGCAGCAGCACAAGCTATTTTGGGCAGGATGTGCCCATCAGACGCCAAGATAGGAGAGGTAATTTCATGTCTAGTCTGAGAATCCCAGACTTCAAGTCTGGGAGCGTCAACAAACCATGACCGAGAAAATCCTCACCGTGGTATTTGTGCTGATCAAAGGGGTGATCGGCGCAACCGGCTACACGGGCGTCGCCCTCCTGATGGCGGTCGAGTCGGCCTGCATTCCGTTGCCCTCGGAACTGATCATGCCCTTCGCTGGCTATCTGGTTTTTTCGGGCACGATGAAGCTGCTCTGGGTGGCAACGGCAGGGGCCATCGGCTGCAATCTGGGGTCGTTGGTGGCCTATGAAATCGGATGCTATGGCGGGCGGCCACTGGTGGAAAAGTATGGTCGCTGGATTCTGCTCTCCCCCCGCGAATTGGACTGGGCCGACCGCTTCTTCGCGCGCTGGGGATATCTGGCGGTTTTGATCGGCCGACTTTTGCCGATCATCCGCACCTTTATCGCGCTTCCGGCAGGAATCGCCCGCATGCCCCGCGGTCGCTTTCATGTCTACACGTTTCTCGGATCATGGCCGTGGTGCCTGGCGCTGGCCTGGCTGGGAATGAAGCTAGGTGAAAACTGGCGCGAGCTGGGCAAATATTTCCACCAGTTCGATGCTTTGATCGGCGTCGTCCTGGCGGCTGGCGTCCTCTACTTCATCTGGACTCATTGGCAGAATCGAATCCGGACGGCGGTGTAGTNNGCCAGTTGTGAAGCCACGATCTGCCAACGGCCGCCGCGTTTGGCGACCACATCGGTGTAAACGTAGCGAACCGGGGAGCGCCTGGCGGCTTGCTCCACTTCGTCCTGTTCGGAGCCGTGGACGATGGCGAATTCTCCCAACAGGCGGACCTGGCGGCCGGTGGAAACAATCGAGGGGTAACGGATCGAGCCGGTCTTGAGATTGTCGATTACATCTTGCTTGGTAAAGGCCCGGCCGGATTCGTCGTATTGCATGTAGTCATCGGCGAAGATGCGCGAAAGTTCGGCGAGGTCGGCAGCCATGAGGGCGCGGTCGCCGTCCCGGAAGAGCTGGAGGATTTGTTGTTCGTCGTTCGGCACAGGCCCGCCGTGAAATCGAGATAACGATAGAGATTACGACTATCATAGAGAGACGCAAGAGACCCAGCGGAACCGGTTCTCTCCGGAATCGGCATAGTGTACAGCGAGAAACCCGGTGGGACTTGAAGGGCGGGACCCCGACCCGGTTTCGTCGCCGAGCGAGAGTCTCCAACCGATGTCGTTCTGCTGCCGTTGAAACCCCCTCCTGCACGTTTGGCCTAGGGAGGTTGCAAATCCCCTCTCAGTACGAGAACATAACGCGTTTGCCCAAGCCTCACAATTCTCTCAAGGAAGTCCCCCAACAATGGCGACGCGGCACAAGAGCCCCAAAGCGGAAACCGATCAGCGACGCGGCACGGAAATTCAGGCACCCAAAGGCAAACTAGGCGTAATGATTCCCGGCATGGGCGCCGTGGCCACCACTTTCGTGGCCGGAGTCGAAGCGGTGCGCAAGGGTCTGGCGAAGCCGATCGGCTCCCTCACCCAAATGGGCACCGTCCGCCTCGGGAAACGCACCGAGGGCCGCTCCCCGAAGATCAAAGAATTCGTCCCCCTCGCCAGCCTGAATGATCTGGTTTTCACCGGCTGGGATCTGTTCGAGGATGACATGTACACGGCGGCCTCGAAAGCCGGCGTGCTCGAGCGCTCTCTGCTCGATCAGATCAAGCCGTTCCTGAGCACGGTGAAGCCGCGCAAGGCCGTCTTCGACCAGAACTACGTCAAGCGCCTTGACGGAACGAACGTCAAGAAGGGAAAGAACAAGCTGGACCTGGCCGAACAAGTGCGTGCCGATATCCGCGAGTTCCGCAAGAGTTCCGGGGCCACCCGGCTGATCACGATTTGGTGCGGTTCAACCGAGGTCTTTCTGCAACCGACCGCCGCCCATCAGTCGGTGAAAGCCTTTGAGAAGGCCATGCTGGCCAACGACGAAGCCATCGCGCCCTCGATGATCTACGCCTACGCCTCGCTGATGGAGGGAGTGCCGTTCGCCAACGGCGCGCCCAATCTCACCGTGGACCTGCCGGTCATGCAGGAATTGTCGAAGCAGAACGAGGCTCCCATCTGCGGCAAAGACTTCAAGACCGGTCAGACCCTGATCAAGACCATCCTCGCGCCCGGGTTCAAGGCCCGGATGATCGGACTGAACGGCTGGTTCTCCACCAACATTCTGGGCAACCGCGATGGCGAGGTTTTGGAGGACCCGGGATCGTTCAAGACCAAAGAAGAGTCCAAACTTTCGGTGCTCGAGCATATCCTCCAACCCGATCTTTATCCTGAGCTTTACGGCCACTTTACCCATAAAGTGCGCATTAACTATTACCCCCCGCGCGGTGATAACAAAGAAGGATGGGACAATATCGACATCTTCGGGTGGCTCGGGTATCCGATGCAGATCAAGGTCGACTTTCTTTGTCGCGACTCGATCCTGGCCGCCCCCCTGGTGCTCGACCTGGTGCTGTTTTTAGACCTGGCCAAACGCAGCACGGAACTGAAAGGGCTGGGCATTCAGGAATGGCTGAGCTTCTACTTCAAGTCTCCCATGACCGCACCCGGGCTCTATCCCGAGCATGACTTGTTCATCCAGTCGATGAAGCTGAAAAACACCCTGCGTCACCTGCGCGGGGAAGGGCTCATCACCCACCTCGGCTTGGAGTATTACGACTGACCCCAGAGGTCAAGGTTTAGCCAGAAGGGGCGATGCCCTGGTTCTAGGTCTCCCGGGGGCCCAGCCAAGCCGGGGAGCTCCCATGCCAGCCCATCGCCTTCGCCCTCGATCCCGTTCTGGTCTGCGCATTTGCACTCCGTCCAAACCAGCCTGAAACCAGGCCGATCACCATAACTATTCCAGCAACATCTGACGCTCGGATAACCTTACGGGCCCAACTGGCGTCCAAACTCTTATCGAGGGGTGTGTCTCAGCGGGCGTATAATGGCCGGAGAAACTCGCGTGGGGCAGAAAAGGGAGTGAGTTATGAAGTTGCGACTCTTGGCACTGACTGCTGCATTGTCGGCCTTGGCATTTACGTCGCCATCGCTATTCGCGCAAGCTCAGGGAGGCTCCGATCCGGGGGCCAAGACCGGGTCCGCCGGAGCTGCCCAAACCGCCCCTCCGGACAGTTCGAAGACCGCGGCCTCCGACGACTCGACAGCCAGCCTGCCGCCAGTGGTTCAGGGCGCGGATCCCGATAAGGTCAAGCATGACGGTGGCATCGACGATGTGAATGCCATTGGCAATCGCAACGTGGGCTGCAATCGTGGCATGGGGAACTGGTACAGCATCGAGAAGCAGATTGCCATGGGCAAGTCCTACGCCATGCAGGTCGAGGGACAATCCAAGCTGGTGACCGATTCCGTGGTCACCGAGTATGTGAACCGGCTGGGCCAGAACCTGGTGCGTAACTCCGATGCTCAGGTGCCCTTCACCATCAAGGTGATTGACTCCGATCAGGTGAACGCCTTCGCTTTGCCGGGCGGGTTCTTTTACGTGAATTCGGGTTTGATCCTGGCAGCCGATGAAGAAGCGGAACTGGCAGGTGTGATGGCGCATGAGATCGCGCACGTCGCCGCTTGCCACGCGGCGCGCGAAAACACGCGCGGGAACATCATGAATCTGGCTTCCATTCCTTTGATTTTCGTGGGTGGCGCCGTAGGTTATGCGGGATACGAGGCCGCAGGTTTGGCCTTGCCGCTGACCTTCCTCAAGTTCTCCCGCGGGTTTGAGGCGCAGGCCGACTACCTCGGGCTGCAATATATGTACAAGGCGGGTTATGACCCGCAAGCTTTTATCGCGTTCTTCGAGAAAGTGCAGGCCATGGAAAAGAAAAAGCCCGGGACCTTGGCCAAGGCCTTCGACACTCATCCTCAGACCCCGGATCGTATTGAGAAATCACAGCAGGAGATTGCCAGCATTTTGCCAGCGCGCGGCGAGTATCTGGTCTCGACCTCGGAATTTGACGAGGTCAAGGCCCGCTTGGCCTCGCTTGAAAACCGGCACAAGCTGCTCGACCAGAAAGACGGCAAGAAGCCCAGCCTACGGCGGACCGCTTCTACCGATAAGACTGGCACCGACACCGGCACCGGCACAAGTGACGACGATCGTCCCACGCTCAAGCGCAGGAACGACAGCAGCAACTGAGGGCGAAATCCTTCCCCTATTGTTCCCGGCGGCCGCGGCCGCCGGTTTTATTTGGGCGCAACAAAGGCCGCAACCCGTGGGCTGCGGCCTTTGAGAGCATTCACCGCTGGAGCTTACGCGGCCTGTTTCGCGGCCAGCGATCGCAAGTGATCCCGCTTCGCCGCCGGGGAACTGATCACTCTCATTTCTTCCCAAGTCGTAAGGCATTTCCTTACCGCAATCCAGGCACACCACATAGGTGCCGGTCAGATTGGCAGCCTGACTGCGGGAGCGAGAACGTACCGTGATAGGAAAGCTGCAATGATTGTGGCCACAGCCAAAAATAGTATCGAATAATTTCGTTATCATGTTGGGACCCCACTGGCCGGCAGCCTCCGATTGGCCCCTCCTCGAGATATGCCGTGCTTACCCGTTTAGATTCGATTTGGCGGCAAAAGGTTTCGCGGAAAGACGGAGGCTCGGCCGCAAACTCGAGGAAGGCTGGAAGCCCTGTGGAATAATTGTCTTGGAAGAAGTAGAACTGGTTAGACGGGCTCCGGGCCGGCCTTCTTGCGGGCTTGGCACTTGCTGACAATGGCGGATCGAAGACGATTGCGAAGGTCGTCGGGAAGTTCGTAGAGCTGAGAGTCGCGGTAAATTTCGATGGTCTTTTTGGTGGTGTCGCAAACCACGTAGCAGTTGTGGCACCAAGCCAGATGATCTTCTAGTTCCGACTTGGTTCTCTCGTCGATGACGCCGTCGAGATAATTCGTCAGCTCTTGCAGAAATTCAGAGCATTTCACGGTTTGCCATCTCCGCTGTCGCGTTTCTGGAAGTAACGGTTCAAGCGCTCGCGCAGCTGCAACCGGGCTCGCAGCAGCCGCGACTTCACCGCGGGGACGCTGAGTTCAAGCGCCTCGGCGGTCTCCTCGGTCGAGAGCCCTTCTACGTCTCGCAGCACAAACACTGTCCGAAAACTCATGGGCAAGCCTTGAATGGTGCGTGTCAAAATATCTTTCAGCTCCGCCTGGCTGTACTGCTGCTCCGGATTGGGACTCCAATCCGCTACTTCCCGCGGCAGCGAGTCTTCTTCGGTCTTGACGTCTTCGTCGAGCGAAACCGTGCGCCCTGGCTTGAGGCGCCGCAGCTTCATCAACGCCTCGTTGACCGCGATGCGAACCAGCCAGGTATAAAACTTGGACTGACCCTGGAACTGATTCAGGTTCTCGTAGGCCTTAAGGAAAGCGTCCTGCACCACGTCTTCGGCATCCTCGCGGTTGTGCGTAATGTGCTGCGCGATGCGAAAGACATTCCGGTCGTAACGCCGTACCAACTCCTCAAAGGCTTGAACATCGCCGCCCTTGGCCGCGTGAACCAGAGCCATCTCATCAACAACTGGCTCACCTAGTTTAGTTTGGATGGTACTCATCATGGTTGCGATGCAACAATTTTAGAGCCACGAAGCGGCGAACGAAGCTGTTATTTTACTTGGTAACCCGGACTTGCGCTCAACTGTTTTGACGTATTCAGAGGGGTGCGGTTTGCGCTAAATTCAATCAGCAAGCAGCGGTCTACCATCGGGCTCGCGGAATCGGGCTGGCCTAACCGTGATGACCAAGGGCTAGTGACTAACGACTAACACTGCGCAGCCCAAGATTCGCCCAAGTGCAATATAATCAGGGCTTCACTGACCTGGAGACGCGAACTCCCCGCCCGCGGTCCAGCCTGATCGAGTCACATGTCGGAAAAAACCTGGATTGAACAAGTCGTCGAGAAAGCGGTGTCAGAGGTATTGGAGGCGCGAGTGCCTCCACTGCGCAGCGAACTGGTGCGCCGCGTGCTCGAAGAGGTTGCGCCCCATTTGGGTGCGGCTCCCGAAAGCAGCCCGGCCAGTCTGCTGAAGGCCGTTTCCTCGATTCAAACCGGAACCACCCAACGGGAGATTCTGCGCACGCTGCTCGACAATGCCTCCCGCTACTGCGGCCGCGTCGCCCTGTTCGTGGTGAAGGCCGGCGCCGCTACCGGCTGGCAGGGACGCGCGTTTTCGAATCACGAAGAGATCAAGGATTTTCCGCTCGACGTGAGCACCGGAGTCGCCGCTCGGGCCATGCAGTCGCGGATGGCTTTCACCGCGAGCGCGACGGATGTGGACCCCAAGTTCGTCTCCCGTTTCGGCGCGCCCGCCGAGAACCATGCGTTGCTGCTGCCGCTGCTGTTGAAGGATCGGGTGGCGGCCCTGGTTTATGCCGATGCGGGCACCGAAGCCGGCGGAAGAATGGAGGGCGCCGCACTCGAGTTGCTGGTGGTGAGCGCAAGTGCCTGGCTTGAAGTCGCGGCTCTCCGCAAGCAAGCACAAAAAGATGGTCCCGCGGAGACGCGCGCTGCGGAGAAAACCGTCGCGGCGGCTGCGCCGGTTCCGGCTTCGTCGTCCTTCTCCGATCCATTCGCCGC
>PKYX01000516.1 GCA_003132825.1 Acidobacteriaceae bacterium | reverse complement strand
GAGGAAACAGTCATCTCGCCGGCGATGGCGTAACAGATACCATTTGGCGCTTGCGAAACCGGAGTCTGACGGACAACTTCTGCCGGCGGGCGGGTAATGACCGGCGTGGCTTGAGACATAGAAGCTATTGTAGCGCACCGTTCCGACGGGCCGGTCGGGGTCCACCCGCGACCGTCGACCGGTCGCTCGGGCGAGCAGGAGCGGCTCCGGGCCCAAATGTTGTAGCCTAACAATCATGGCCTCCGCCCAAACCCCGGATCGCAGCCCCCTCTGGTACCTGATTGCTCCCCGGGTGCTGCTGGTGACGTTCTTGCTGACGTTGCTTTCCTTTGCGGTCAGCCTGTTGCTCGGAATCCTGGGGGTCTTAGTCCTGGCATGGTTGCGCGGCGCTCGCCCGGATATGACAGGCGCCTATCGGCATATTGCCGCGCCGGTGGCGGCCGTCGTGGCGGCGGTGGTCCTGATTTCGGTCACGGTGCTCGAAATTAGACACTACCGGCAGGCCAAAACGCTGGCCCGAATCGAACGGGCGAGCTAGCTCGGCTGCGAAGATCCAGGCATTGCGGCTACAATCGAAGCATGCGGCCACGCATTGCCATTCCCATGCCTCACTCGAGCGACCAGAAATATGGTGAGCGGGCCTTGCCCCAGTATGAACATGCCGTGGAGATGGCGGGCGGCGAGCCGGTACGCATTCCTCTCGACCAGGCCCCAGCCCAGGTCATGAAGCTCATCGAGCGCTGCGACGCGGTTCTGTTGCCGGGCAGCAACGCCGACGTGGACCCGTCGAAGTATGGCGCCCCTCGGCATCCGAAGACTGATGCGGCCGATCCGCGCCGCGACACCGTCGACGAGTTGCTTTTGCAAGACGCCTACAATATGCGCAAGCCGGTGCTTGGCATCTGCTACGGGCTGCAGATATTAAACGTCTATCGGAGCGGGACGCTTCGGCAGCACATTGAGTCGGCGATCAATCATGAAGCGGGACGCACGATTCCGGTCGCGCACACGGTCGAGTTGGACCCGCAGTCGAAGCTGGCGAATATCTTTGCCCAAGCACGATCTGCTGCATCGGAACCCGCTGTCGAAGGGCACGGTTTGAGCCGGACCGGACCGACCGCCGAACAATCCCCGGCGTCCGCCACAGGGGACAGACTGCTAATCCCGGTCAACTCCAGCCACCACCAGTCTGCCGATGTGGTCGGCGACGGGTTGCAGGTCGTGGCCCGCTGCCCGGATGACGGCATCATCGAAGCCATCGAGGGCACGACTCCCGAGCATTTTGTATTGGCCGTGCAGTGGCATCCGGAACGATCGGCTGAGGATGACGAGCGCTCGCGGGCCGTCTTTCGGGCGCTGGTGGAGGCGGCCGCGTCTCGGAACGAGAAGTTGGCGGGAGAATTTGAATCGGTTTAGCAAATCCCGGGACGGTTTCTGGCCTACCCGCCCGATGGTCAACGCCGGGTGATTTTCTTTTCCAGCAGCACGACCGCGTGGGCGATGGCTGCGTTGTCGGTACCCATGCCCTCCGGAGTTTTCGCCTTGACGCCGACGCAGTCCGCCGGCAGCCCCATCAGCTCCGCCACCCGGGCACGGATACGGGCCGAGTGCGGTCCGATTTTCGGCGCGGCCAGAATGAGGGTGGAGTCCAGATTCGCGACCGCGTAGCCCGCCTCTCGCACTCGTCTTAGCGCTTCCGCCAGAAAGATGGCCGAGTCCGCGCCCTTCCACTCAGAGTCCGAAGGCGAGAACAGAGTTCCAATGTCAGGCGCGGCGACTGCTCCGAGCAGGGCGTCTGTGATGGCATGAAGAAGCACGTCGCCATCGGAATGCCCGCCTAGACCGCGAGGGTGCGGCAGCGTCACACCCCCAATCTTCAGCGGGATGCCGCGTTTGAACTCGTGCGAATCCCAGCCATAACCGATGCGAGTTCGCAGTTTCGAGGATCGAGTTTCTGGCGGGATCTCGGCCGTCGGTCGTCGGTGGTTGGGCACAGGCACAGGCTCCTAAACAAAGACCACTCATCATCGGCGCGTTCATTCGCGCGCTCATTTTCGCAAGTAGAACTCGGCCAGTTCCAAATCCGCCGGCGCGGTGATCTTGATATTTCTCGGAGAGCCCATCACCACCGCGACCGGATGGCCGGAACGCTCGACGAGCGAAGCTTCGTCGGTTCCCATGAAACCGTCAGCGGTGGCCTCGTCGAAGGCCCGTTTCAGTACATGGTAGCGAAAACCCTGAGGAGTCTGCGCCAGAACCACGCGTTCCCGCGGGATGGTCGACTTGATGAGGGCGCCCTCCGCCGTGCGCTCGACTTGCTTCACGGTGTCGACCGCTGGCATCCCGGCGATGGCAGCCCCGTATTTCTCGGTCGCGCGAATGACTGCCGCGATGATCTCTGGGGTGACGAACGGCCGCACGGCGTCGTGAACCAGCACCACGTCGTCCGCTGCGGCGCTGACCGCCGCGAGCGCGTGGGCCACGGACTGCTGCCGGCGTTCGCCACCTTCGACCAGCTGCAGCTTTTTCTGCAGAATGTCTTTGCCTGCCTGCTCCAGGCGGCTGCGAAAGCCCGCAATCTCGCCGGGACGCAAGGCAACGCATATCTCGGTCACTTCGGGGCAGGCAGCGAACTTGCGCAGAGTATGAATGAGGATCGGCGTGCCGGCGAGCTCGGCGAACTGTTTGGAGGGGGCAATGTTCTTGGCGCGGGCGCTGGAGGCAGTACTCATGCGCGTGCCCAGACCGGCCGCGGGAATAATTACAACTACCTTCATGGCGGGCTGTCAGTATACGGGCCGGGACGCGGGTAGTTCAAATGCTTCCGTTGTCGCCGGTGACAACCGAAGGACGCCGTCTCGAGCCGAGAACGACGATAGAACCCCGCCCTCATATTCCGGCTCGCCATCCCGATTCCGGCTCCGGCTGCCGCTTGCGCATTTTCTCGGCTCCGTGAATTTATTCCCGGCCGAGACCGGTTGACGCAGTTGCCGGCACTTGCCCGTATCGACCAGTCGGCTGATGGCAAAGAACTTACCAAAATGTCCGCCAGGCCCAGGGAAAAGGCCTCCGTCGTTCGGTCGCCCTTGGACGTTGCCTGGGGCAAAGGCATCTAAAGTCGACTGAGTCTCTTAGGGAGGGCTCTATGGAGAAGCAAAATCGCTCCTTGCTCCGGGTCCTGACTTACGCTTTCACCGCCGCGCTGCTCACCGGACTGGCTTTTGCGCTGGGTGTGGCCGGCGCCACCTTGGCCTTCGCCGGTTCCCCATCCTTCGACCTCTCCTCACCGCAATCGAGCAGCGTATCCGCGGACCAGGTGTTTTCGGGAATGATTACCGATTCCCGCTGCGGCGCAAGACATTCACAAGATTCCGTCCAGGGTCCCGCCGAATGCATCCGCTCCTGTGTCCGGCACGGAGCCAAGTACATGCTGGTCGACGGCGAGGCCAACTACATTTTGGCGGGGAGCCCGGCGGTGCTCGATAGCTTGGCTGGACAGAGGGCCCGCATCCAGGGCACGCTCGACGGAGCTGTCCTGAGCGTGACTGCAGCCGTGGCCCAGTAGATTCCGCCGGACGCACCCACGCGCCGTAAGCCCGCCCTATTCAGCTGGGTGTTCGGTTAGGAAGGGTTGCGGCTTTTTGGGCTCGACACTGGCGGCACCGGCGGCACCGGCCACGGCGGCAACCGGCGGACGCGGCTCCGGCCGCGAAGCCGCGCGGTCATCCCACTTGCCGAAGATCATCTTTCCGGCTGTGGTCTGCAGCACGCTGGTGACGGAGATGTCGACCGTCTTACCGATCATCTTGCGGGCGTTATCGACGACCACCATGGTGCCATCATCAAGGTAGGCGACGCCCTGGTTGTANNTTGATGTTCAGCACCTGGACACCCTGCAGCTGCGCCACTTTGTTCAGATTGAAGTCGTTCGTGATGATCTTGCCTTCGTACAGCTTGGCCAGCTCGATCAACTTCAAGTCCACTTCGCGAACCGCGGGGAAATCATCCTCAACGATCTGGATCTGCACCGAGGCGATCTTCTGCAGACGCTGCAGGATGTCCAGGCCGCGGCGGCCACGGTTGCGCTTCAGGGAATCGGCGGAGTCGGCGACCAGCTGCAGCTCACGCAGCACAAACTGCGGAATCACGATGACGCCGTCAAGGAAACCGGTTTCGGCAATGTCGGCGATGCGGCCATCAATGATGACGCTCGTGTCCAGGATCTTGTAGCTTTTCCGCGACTGCTTCTCGCCGCCGAAAATTCCTCCCAGCGCCGCGAGGTTGAGCAGGTCTCCCTTGTTCGCTCCGACCACCAGCCCCACGTAGGCCATCAGGAGCATGACCATGATCTGGAGGAAACTCTGGGTATGGCTGGGGGGAAGGCTGTTGCGGATGACCAGGGCGAACAGATAGGCCCCGAAAATGCCCAAGACACTGCCGATGGCCGCTCCGATCAGGCGGGTGAGACTGATGCGGCGCAGGTTCCACTCGAACAGAACGATGGCAATACCGACCAGAGCGCCGACACCAGCGTCCAGCTTTGCCGGCAGGGCAAAGGGTTGAATGAGGTAGCAGGTGACGGTAACAATAAGGACAAATAAAATCCGAACCAGAACTAAGTCCACGGATGGACCTCCCCAGAACCCGCCTGCGGCCAACCCCGCAAGGTAAGCCCCCCGCTGGCCACCCCAGACCGCCCACCGACCGGCAGCCAGTGATTGGTAAATCGGAGCCGATGAATGAATGAGATGGCGGCTCCGTCCCCCGGATTTGATTGCTGTCCGGGGAAACCTAAAATATTCAGGGGAAGTATATACCTGCTGTAAAGGCCTGCCGACTCTTGATCGAGAAGCTCCCACCTGCCTGCTGCTACACTGTGCCGCGTGAAAGCAATTGTCGTCAGCCGCTTGGGAGGCCCGGAAGTACTCGAAGTACGCCTCGTCCCCGACCCAGTGGCAGGGGAAGGCCAGGCGCTCGTGCGGGTGAAAGCGGGCGGCATAAATTTCGCCGACATCATGACTGCGCAGGGCGGCTACCCGGGAACGCCGAAACCTCCCTTTGTGGCCGGGCGGGAATTTTGCGGCCCGTTGGACGGCGGCGGACAGATGGTGATGGGATACACGCAGTGGGCCGCATTCGCCGAGGACGTCGCCGCGCGCTCCGAACTGCTCTGGCCCGTACCCGATGGGTGGAGCGCGGAAGAAGGCGCAGCCTTCCCGGTCAACTATTTCACTGCATATTTTGCCTACTGGAAGGCAGGCTTGCTCGAGAAGACAACAGGCGCGCCGCCGCGGGTACTGATCCACGCCGTCGCCGGCGGGGTGGGCACGGCCGCGGTGCAAATCGGCAAACTGCTCGGAATCGAGATGTACGGGACATCTTCCTCCGATGAGAAACTGGCTCGTGTGAAACCGCTCGGCCTCGCCCACGGCATCAACTACAAAGAGCACGACTACCAGGAAGCGATTGAGGAGTTGACCCACGGCGAAGGCGTGGACGCAGTCTTTGAAATGCTGGGCGGTGAGCATACGGCGAAGAGCATCCGTTGTCTGCGCGACTTCGGCCGGGTCATTGCCTATGGCACCGCCACCGGACAACGCGCTCCAGTGGACGCCGGGTTGCTGTACGCGAAGGGCGCGAGCGTGCACGGATTATGGCTGACCTATCTCTCCGCGAAGCGCAATTTGATGGGCGAGGCCTGGAAGCGCCTTGCGGCGTGGATCTCCCAGGGGCACTTGCATCCCGTGGTGGGAAGCGTGGTCGCGATGGAAGAGGCTCGAGCCGCCTACCGATTGCTCCTCGAGCGCAAGAACTTTGGCAAAGTGGTCTTGAGGATCGCGCCCTGACTCTGCACAGCTGGATGCAGCGGTCGCAGCCAGATCTTCATACTGTGAGGACGGGTGGGATCGCGAGGTTGGGATCGCTGAGTAGAGATCGCGAACTTAGAATCGTCCTCAGCGCGTTGATCGTATCGTCTTCCGGCCAACCGAACTNNCGCACAGCACTGCTAACAATCCCCCGCGGGCAGCGTCCAACTTGATAATTGCGGCTGGAAAGGCAGTGAAACTTTCTGGCGGCGCAAGCGTATTACCTTTAGCGTTCGGAGATCAGGTCTGCAGCGGGCCGGGTTCCGAACAGGAAATTCAGGGGTTAAAGGGACTGGTTCACTTTCGGTTTGGCGGCCCAGGTGAGCCCAATCCCCGAGCAGAAAGTGCGAGACCTTTTGGTCTGGCGCTTTTCGCTTAACCCCGAGGCCGCATTGTAGGGCTTGTGTGTAGAAATGCAAGTTCTTCCACAAGCGAATCAGGGCTGCCATGAATCGCCTTCCCGACGTTTCGGGAAAGAATAAGGAGTTACATGACGGCATCAAAAACATTCAAGGGATTGCTGCTTGGGCTGTCGGTTCTGCTGGCAGCAGGGGCTCTCGCAGCCGACAGAGGTTCTCTCGAGCTCAACAGCCCCGCCTCGATCGGTGGGAAGCAACTGGCGGCCGGGGACTACAAATTGAAATGGGATGGTGACGGTCCGACCGTGCAGCTGAACATTCTGAAAGGCAGCAAGGTTGTGGCCACGACTCGGGCGCGTATGGTCAACATCGATCATCCGTCGGAGCGCAACGAATCGGTGGTGAATCGGGACGGGAACGGCAGTCGTTCGCTGGGCGAAATCCGTCTCTCCGGCAAGAAGTACGTTCTGGCAATCGACGAAGACGCAGGGGCTCCAGGCGGCAACGGCGGTAGCGCCCGCTAGGCTGGGGTTTCCTTTCCGTACAATCCAGAGGAGTGCGCCGGCGCTCCTCTCCTTTTTTGATTTTGGCTTCTGATTTTCCTTCGCAATTGCCTGGTGCAGCGAGCGCGCTTGCCCTCTCTGCCGAAGACCGAAACCTGATCCCGATTCAGTACTTCGGCATCTTCGGATCGACGCGATCCGCCCAGGCGAGAATTCCACCCGCGAGGTTGTGGATCTTCTTGAATCCAGCTTGCCGCAGGAAGTCTACGGCCTTGGCGCTGCGCACGCCGGAGCGGCAATGGGCGACGATCTCGCGGCTGGAATCGAGTTCGCTTACGCGCTTTGGCAGATCGCCCAGCGGGATCAAGTATCCGCCGATGTTGCAGATCTGATATTCGTGCGGCTCGCGCACNNTCATCGCCTTTGTCCAGCCGGCGTTTGAGATCTTCGACCTGTATGTCAGCAGTGCTGGTCTCCACGGCTTGCTCCTCACCACGAATTCCGCAAAACTCTTCGTAGTCCACTAGTTTTGTGATGCTCGGATTCTTGCCGCAGACCGGGCATTCCGGGTTCTTGCGCAGCTTGAGTTCGCGAAACTTCATGCCCAGCGCGTCCACGAGCAGCAGGCGGCCGATCAGCGGGTCGCCGATGCCCAGAATGAGCTTGACCACTTCGGTCGCTTGAATCACGCCCACCAGTCCCGGCAGGATTCCTAGCACGCCACCCTCCGCGCACGAAGGGACCAACCCCGGCGGCGGCGGCTCCGGATACAGGCAGCGGTAGCATGGTCCCTCGCGGGTAGCGAAAACACTGGCCTGCCCCTCGAAGCGGAAAATCGACCCATACACATTGGGCTTGCCGGTGATCACCGAGGCGTCATTCACCAGATAGCGGGTGGGAAAATTGTCGGTGCCGTCGGCGATGATGTCGAAATCGCGGAAAAGCTCCAGCGCATTTTCGCTCGAAAGCCGAGTCTCAATCTTGCGAACGTTCACGAACGGATTGATCGCCTTCAGCTTGTCGGCAGCGGAATCGAGCTTCTTGCGACCCACATCAGCGGTCGAATGAATGATCTGCCGTTGCAGGTTCGTGTAGTCCACTACGTCGAAGTCCACGATGCCGAGCGTGCCCACGCCGGCCGCTCCCAAGTAAAGCGCGAGCGGGGAACCGAGTCCCCCCGCTCCGATGCACAGCACCCGCGCCGCCTTGAGCTTCAACTGTCCTTCCATGCCCACTTCCGGCATGATCAGGTGGCGCGAGTAGCGCAGAATTTCTTCGTTCGATAGGCTAGCCGCTTGCGGCGTGATTTCAATCGTGGTGCCCATTTGGAACCTCGGTGCTGGTGGAATGGAAGAATTTACCTACTTCCGGCTTGACGAATAACGAAGGCTACCCACAGGATGAGCAACAACAAGCTCGGCGTCGAGTCCATTCGACAATCCGAAAATCCTTCCATTCCTCAGTCCAACCGCTGCCTCCGGCGATCGAAGGCACGATGGAAATGCTGTCGCTGTCCTTCACCGCCGTGGCTTCTTTTTGCAGATAGCGGACGTCCTCGTCGTTGAGGTAGACGTTGACGAAGGCGCGAAGTTTGCCCTCATCGGTGTAGAGGTGACGGCGCAGGTCTGGATGCTGGCCGACCAGGCTGGACAGTACCTCGGCCACCGTTCCGCCCTTCGCATCGACCACCGCTTGCTTGCCGGCATACTGACGAAGCGGCGTGGGAATATGGATCTTGCTCATGGCTGCTTACATGATGCCACAGACCCCGCGAAAGATGCAGCCTCAGGTCGCTCAGGGCCACTCGGCCTGGTTTGCCCGAAGGCGGCTTGGCAGACAGGCGAACGCCCAAGCTAAGGGAGCGCTTTGCAATGCTTTTCGAAGAAACCAAACACGTCATCGGCCCACACTACACTGCCTCGGTAAGCAAAACTGTGACCGTGCTCGGCCGACGGCGCCATACGCTGGATAAATTTTCACTTCATAGCCTTGGCGAGCGTCCTTCATGACGGCTGACAGTTCCCGGCTGGGCGATAGATCATAGTCGTTGACTGCCTGAAAAAAGAAAATGGGGGCGCGCGAATTTCGCACGGCATGCGTCACGAGATCCTGAAGTTCGGGAGATAGCGTCCAGCTTTCCGCTCCGCCGGAAGCATCCACGGCCGCACAACAACTCCCTCGCTCCGCGCCCAGCACGCTCTCAATACCGCCGAAGGAATTACCCACAACCGCAATCCGGTCAGGCGTCACAAAGTCTTGCGTTTTCAACCACGCCAGTGCGGCCAACTGATCGTTCAGGTGATCGGTGCGAAGCCCTGGATCATCTTGGTGCTAGCGGCAGGCAAACCGCCAGTTGTTCGGGCGGCTGCGATTTCATCCCCGATAAACGGCCCCTCGGCGGCACTGAGTCCCTGCCCCCGCCGATAGGGCGCGAACAGGACCCATCCGCGTGAGGCGAACGCCGGACCCAGAATTTCGATCGCCTCGGTCGGATCCTTGTCGCTACCGTGGTTATAGACGACGGCGGGGACTGGGCCTTTGCCCTCCGGTCTGAAAACGATGCCCTGCAATCTCAAGCTACCGCCAGGATAAAGTGACCACCAGTTTGGTGAATGAAAAAGACGGGGACAGCAGCAGCAGAATCAGGGCGGGAATGGTGCGAGTCATAGAACCTCGATCTTCTCATTCACCAGCTTCTTATCGTTCTCCTCAGAGCCCGCGAGCTCAAACGAGTTTGTCAGAGCGGCTTGGCCTTTGGCCACCGCCGTTATCACATACGAGCAGCCAAACCAGTGCGCTTCAGCCAGATCGGTTGGCGACCACTGTGCCGGGTGATCGGGATGCGAGTGGTAGAAACCGATAATATCTTCCCCGCGCTCGCGGCCCTCGCGCTGAATGCGCACCAGTTCCTTGGGATCGATGTGGTAGCGATTTTGCGGAGAGTCACTGCGCGTGTTGCCGCAACGGGCGGCGAAAGTCACGAGGCGCGTGCCGTCGTCCTCCATTTGGCCGAGCAGTACGCCGCAACATTCGTTGGGATAGGTGTCCTCGCCGTGCTGGCGGATTGCCGCGTACTCTTTGTTCGTAATCTTTAGCATAGGAACCGGCCACGCCGAGGTCGAAGCGCGGAAAACAATCAGAAAGACACCGAGACCGCCGCGCGAACAACAACCCTCACGGGCTTTTCTCGGTGCCTCTGAGGCTCAGTGACGAGCGCTCAGTCTTCGGTCCAGAATCGCTCGCTCAAGTACTTGTCGCCCGAGTCAGCCAGGATGGTCACAAACACCGCGGCTGCCCCCGGCGGAAGTTGTCGCGCGACCTCCAGGCATCCGACGACCGCGGCCGCCGCCGAGATCCCGACCAGCAGGCCTTCCTCGCGAGCCAGGCGCTTGGCCATCCGGTACGCGTCTTCGGTGGCGATGCCCAGATCGAGGTCCGCGAGTGCCGAGTCGTAGATCTTGGGCACGATAGCGGCGGCCATGTGCTTGGCGCCCTCAATGCCGTGAAACGGCGAGTCCGGCTGCAACGAGATGCAGCGAATCTTCGAATTCAGTTCCTTGAGTCGGCGCGCGCTGCCCATGAACGTTCCGCTTGTGCCCATCATGGCAACAAAGTGGGTGATTCGTCCCTGCGTTTGTTGCCAGATCTCGGCGGCGGTGCCATGGTAGTGAGCCTGCCAGTTGGCATCGTTCGAATACTGGTCCGCATAGAAGTATTTGTCTGGATCCTGCGCATAGACATCCCGCGCCTTGCGAATCGCCCCGTCCGACCCGTCGGCGGGATCGGTATGAATGACCTTTGCCCCGTAGGCGTTGAGGATGCGCTTGCGCTCGACGGATACGTTTTCCGGCATGCACAGAGTGACCGGGAAACCTTCTGCCGCGCCGATCATGGCAAAGGCAATGCCGGTGTTTCCGCTGGTGGCGTCGAGCAGGATTTTGCCCGGGCTGAATTGTCCGCTGCGGCGGCCCTGGTTCACCATGTTGGCGGCCGCCCGGTCTTTGACGGATCCGCCGGGATTCAGCCATTCCGCCTTGCCCAGTATCTGAACCCCGGGCAAGTCGCGGGTCAGGCGCTCCAGGCGCAGCAGCGGGGTATTGCCGATGCGATCCAGGTTGCGCTGACCGAGCAAACCCGTGAGCTCGGTGCCCGCTGGTTCGACCGCCCAGTTGGCCGCTTCGTCGAGTTTTTGGCGGACGCTGGGCATGATGGCGGCGCGCTCGATTAAACTCCGTCGGTACTATCGTAACCTACGAAAACGAAGAATTCAGACTCCAGCGCGCGATGGATCGATTATAAAAGAGGTTCGGTGCATGTTCAGCGGAGCCTTCTCTAAAGAATTTGCATCTAACGGCACGAGGCAAACAGAAGGGACCGAACACAGCGAAATGGCAATCAAGGTTGAACAACCCACCTACGAAGAAGCTCTAAGCTGGCTGCGTGAACACGGCTTCGATCTGATCGAGGCCCCCGGCATGCAGGGCCGCGTGTTTTTGAAAAAGTACAACTGTTCGGCCGCCATCCAAAAGGACGGGGACGGGGTGAAGATCTTCGCTTATCCGGGATACCTGATCGGCAGCGAAATTTCCAAACTGATCAACCGCGGCTATCAGCAGTTCCTGAAGACCGCCAAGACCGAGGTCCCCGCGACCGCCGACCACTTGAAAGCTCTGCAGCAGTTCACCGAAGAATTGAAAGAAGGCCTGGGATTGCCGACCCTCTACAACGAGTCTCTGGGCACGGTCAGCGAGTCCTATCACTACGACCGGGTGAAGGACCGCGACACGCCCGAAGCCGCCAGGCCGAAACGCCCCTGGGAAGTTGCGGGCGCGAAAACCGTGGTGAAGAAGGGCAGAGCGTAAGCTCGCCCCATCGATTGGATAGGCTCTTGCTCCGGTAACATTGATCTTCGAGATCGCACTCGACTCGATCCCGCTTTGTCATTGGTCTTCGTCATTTTCCTTCGCCGCGAAGCTGGCCGGCCGTGGGCAACCTCCCCGAAGAATCCCCGAGGCAGTTGTGGGAATGTTTCGAGTCAGGCACGACCAGGGCCAGCGGTAATCCCCTGTTTTCCAAGGGGATCGACGGAATAACGCCGTCTTCCACAGCTTCTCCACAGCATCCAGTTCCGGTATATTCCTATCAGCTGGGTTTCTAGCCCACAATTCGAGCGGACCACCGTCCGATCCCTCATGGCCAACCCCGGCGATTTCGCATACACGGTCAAGCAGCAGGCGGACATCGTTCGTATTGTGGGCGACTACGTCAAGCTGAAGAAGGCCGGCACCCAGAACTACTCCGGGCTTTGCCCCTTCCACGGCGAAAAGACGCCCTCCTTCTCGGTGCATGCCACGCGGCAATTCTTTCATTGCTTTGGCTGCCAGGCCTCCGGNNGCCAAGGAAGCCAAACTGCGTACTGTGCTGCTCGAGGTCCACGAGCGTGCGGCCGCGTTTTTCCAGGAGTGCCTGGGGCGGTCCGAAGGGGCCAGAGCCCGCGAATATCTGGCCGGGCGCGGCTCGAACGAGGAGACGATCAAGGCTTTTCGCATCGGCTATGCTCCGGATTCCGGATTTCTGCTGCGCGATCGCCTGAAAAGCGAATTCCCGGAGGAAGTGCTGCGCGAGAGCGGACTGTTTTCCTGGAAGCAGGAGGACAGCCATCCGCCCTCGAATGTCAGCCGTCAACCGGACGCAAGTTCCGCCGACCAGGCCCGGGCGGACAAGGTTGAAGCGGCGCCCGATGACAAGCCTGCGCGAGAGCCGGGGGCCGGCAGCCGGAAGTTAGCGGCGGCAGCCATCTACTCCAAGTTCCGCAACCGCGTGATGTTCCCGATTGTGAATGAGGCGGGCCGGGTCGTAGCCTTCACCGGACGCACTCTTTCCGCCGACGAGAAGTCTGGACCTAAATATCTGAACTCTCCCGAGACCGCGATCTACTCCAAGTCGCGGGTGCTATTCAATCTTGACCAGGCGAGGGAAGCCGTTCGCAAGCTGGACTACGCCATTCTGGTCGAGGGCCAGATGGACTGCATTTCAGTGTTTGCCGCCGGATTTCATAATGTGATCGCCAGCTCCGGCACGGCATTCACCGAGCTGCACGCCAAGCTGCTCGGCCGTTTCAGCAAGAACGTCGTGGTCAATTTTGATCCCGACACGGCCGGTGCGAAAGCGACCGAGCGCACTCTCGGGCTGCTGGTCGAGGAGGAGTTCCAAGTCAAGGTGCTTACCCTCGAGCCCGGCTTTGATCCCGACCTGTTCATCCGCCACAAGGGCAAGGATGCCTACGCCGGCGCCTTGCGCAATTCGCAAGGTTACTTCGATTATCTGATCGAACGCGCCCGGACGCAGTTCCCGGTCCGCAGCGCCGAAGGCAAGGTGAAGGCGGTGAATTACCTGTTGCCGCATATTCAGCGAGTGCCCAGCCGGATCGTGAGGGACCAATTGGCCCAGGAAATCGCGCAGAAGTTGGGCATCGATTCAGCCGTCCTGCGCCAGGAACTGAAGCACGCCGTCGCCAGCCGGTCGACCAGTAGCCTCAAGGCCCCAGTGGCCGCGCAAATTACCGATGCGGAACGCATTTTGATCCGGGCGCTAGCCTCGGCGACAGAAATGCAGTCTTCCGCTCATGTTTCCGCCCGCGACGGCGCCGAGGAAGGTTTCGACCCCTCCCGCCAGGCCCAGTTCGTGCTCAAGACAGAACGTCTGCACAGTGGCTTAGCCACGGAGTCCTTGGTCGAGGCTTTGCTCAACGCACCCCCGGAACTCACAGATGCCATGGAGTTGCCGTTGCCTGAGGCCGAGCGCAGTCTTCTCG
>PKYX01000230.1 GCA_003132825.1 Acidobacteriaceae bacterium | reverse complement strand
CCCCCTGCTGAGTGATGCCCGGAGCGAGGTCGCCCGTCAGTTCGGGCTGAACTATCGCGTCCCCGACTACCAGCAAGTGATTTTCCGCAAGGTATTCATCAACCTGCCCTTCGTGAACGGCGACGACGGCTGGGAACTGCCCATTCCGGCGACCTACATTCTGGCCGTCGATGGCACGGTCCTCTATAGCTCGGCCAACGAGGACTATACCGAGCGCCCCGAACCCGCCGCCGTTCTCCTGGCGCTTTCGCCTGGTTCCGAGCGTTCCTAGCCCGCCATTCGGTAAGATGGATGACCATGGCGGATAAACCCCTTTGGAGCGCGGAGGATCAGAGCAGCCGGCTGGCGGAGCTGTCCGCCAGCACGGCCGACTCTTCGAAAGAACTGCCGCTCCGCCGCGATGTGCGGTCTCTCGGCATGTTGCTCGGCAAAGTGGTGGTGGAACAGGCCGGGGAGCCATTGTTTGAGGTGGTCGAGCAGCTGCGGCGCTTGCTCATCCGCAGTCGCAAGCAGCACCTGCCCGGTGGGGGCTCGTCCGCTTTCGAAGACCAGCGCATGGCCCGCGCCCGAGACATCATTGCCGGCCTTTCCGTCGAGGATGCCTACCGCGTGACCAAGGCATTTGCCATTTATTTTGAACTGACGAACCTGGCAGAGACCAACCATCGCAAGCGCCGCCGCCGCGCCGCCAAGCTCCATCCCGAGCAGCCTCCGCTCGCCGGATCGTTCCGCGGAACCTTGCTGCGCATGCGCGCGGCGGGCTGGACCCCGCAGCAGACGCTGGCGGTGCTTCGGCAGGTGAAGGTCATGCCTGTCTTCACCGCCCATCCCACCGAGGTTGCCCGCCGGACGGTGCTGCTGAAGCGACGTCGCATCGGCAAGCACCTGGAGCGCCTGGATCGTCTGCCGCTTGCCAGTGCGGATGCCGCCCAACTGGAGTCGGCGATTCTCGCCGAGATCACCGCTTTATGGCAGACCGATGAAGTCCGCCTGGAAAAGCCGCTGGTGACGGACGAAATCCGCATGGGCCTGGACCATTACTCCATGTCGCTGTTCGACACCCTGCCGCACCTCTACGCTGAAATCGCCGATTCCCTGCGGCAGGTCTGTGGCATTACCCTCGAGGATGGTGAGGTGCCCGACCTTATCGATTTCGGCTCCTGGATCGGGGGAGACCGGGACGGCAATCCTTTTGTGACTCCGGACTCGACCCGCGAAGCCCTGCAACGCGCCCGCAACACCATCATCGCCCACTATATCGCCGAGCTGCAGCGCGCCATCGATCGGTTGAGCCCATCGTACCGGCAGGCTCCGGTTTCGGAGCGGCTGCGCTCGCGTCTTGAGGAATACACCGCCTCGATGGGCAGCGAGCACTCGCGCCTGGCGCGCATTTCGAAAACCGAACTCTACCGCCGCTTCTTGAACTTCGTTTTGATCCGTCTGCGGCACACCCGGGAGGAGACTTCCGGCGGCCAGCCTTACAACACTGCCAAGGAATTCGGCCACGACCTCGGCTTGGTGCATGAGAGCCTGTGCGCCAACCGCGGGCAGCTGCTCGCAGAGCTGGTCATCGACCCGCTTCTGCGCAAAGTGAGCACCTTCGGACTTCATTTGTCCACGCTCGATGTCCGCCAGCATGCGCGAGTGCATAGCGAGGCCTTGGCAGAAATTCCACCCGAGGGCTTGCCCCGAAACCCCCACCTGGTGGTGCCGGCCGGGCTGTCGCCTGCGACCGTCGACGTGCTTGAAACCTTCAAGACCATTGCCCAGCTGAAAAAGACCTACCCCGCGAAGGCCATTCGCCAGTACGTCATCAGCGGCGCGGAATCTGAGCAGCACATTCTCGATGTTCTCGAACTGGCAAGCCTGTGCGGGGTGCAATGTGCTGCGTCGGCAGAGGATCCCGGGCTGATGCCGGTGCCCCTTTTTGAGTCGATCGATTCGCTGCGCGCTTCGGCGGACATCATGCGGCGGGTGTGGAGCACGCCGCGATACAAGCTCCTGCTCGCGTCCTGGGGTGACTGGCAGGAAGTCATGCTCGGCTACTCGGATTCGAACAAAGACGGCGGAATGCTTACCAGCCTTTGGGAGCTATACAAAGCCCACCACCAACTGCACGCTGCGGCCCGGGAACATGGCGTGAAATTGCGCCTCTTCCATGGGCGCGGCGGCACCGTCGGTCGAGGCGGCGGTCCTACCTACGAGGCAATTCTGGCGCAGCCGGTGGGAGATTTTTCTGGGGAGATCCGTATCACCGAACAAGGAGAAGTCCTCAATTGGAAGTATGCCGACCCGGTCTTAGCGGAATGGAATCTCGAGCTGATGATCGCGGCCTGCCTCGAGGTGCTCACTCGCTCGGGTGATTCCGCCGCGGACGAGCGCTGGCGCGGAGCCATGGAGGAAATTTCCGCGGACGCCTTTGCCTGCTACCGGCGGAACATCGCGGAGAATCCCGAGGTGCTCGAGTACTTTGAACAGTCGACACCGGTGAATCAACTGGAGCACGCGCGGATTGGCTCGCGCCCCTCCCGGCGCAGCCAGAGTCGGCGATTAGAAGACCTGCGCGCCATCCCCTGGGTCTTCGGCTGGATGCAGAGTCGACACGCCGTACCCGCATGGTTTGGCGTCGGCTATGCGTTAGAGCACTTCGCAAAGAGCGGTCCCGGCCACGAGCAACTGCTGCGCCAGATTGCACGCAGTTTCCCGCTGTTCTCGGAGCTGCTGCGGAACGTGGAACTAGGCATGGCCAAGGCAGATCTCGGAATCGCGCGCGATTACGCGGGACTGGTTAAAAACGCCGCGCTTCGCAGGCGTGTTTTCTCCATGCTGGAAGAAGAATTCCTGCGTTCACGCCGCATGATTCTTCGCGTCACCGGACAGCGGGAATTGCTGGGCCGTAATCGCGTGCTGGCCCGCTCGATCCGTCTGCGCAACCCTTACGTCGATCCCATGAGTCTGATTCAGGTGGAACTCTTGCGCCGTAAACAGCAGAAACAGAAAAGCTCCGAGTTAGAGTATCCCTTGGGCGCAACCATCAACGGAATCGCCGCTGGCCTGCATAATACGGGGTAGGAAAAGGCAAGAGTTAGAAAATGCAGGATGCTAAGCCCGCAGAGCGCTACGGTCTCGATCGGCCTTCGGCATTTTGAAGTCTAAACTCTGCCTTGGACGATCGCCCTATTCCTTCGTAGTTTCTTTAGCAGGGCTCGCGGCGGTTTGATTCGTCACTTCGCGAGCGCTTTTCTTTGGCGCGGGTCGCTTGGCCGCTTCAGCTCGTTTCCGCTCCTGGTAGCGGCGGTCATGAAATTGTTGGTCAGACGCTTGTTTCTTCATGCTCCTATCATGTCACAAATTCGCGTCATTTCATGGCTAACCTCACATGACACTGGCCGTCTGTAGTATGTTGTTTGGTCGGTCGAATCGTCATTCGGCCCTCGCACGGAACCTACTTCTCCCCCCTATGCGTAACTTCTGCCGGCCCGTTCCGTCCAATCCAACATCAGTGCGTTTCCCCAAGAGAGGCTATATGTCCATATCCCGGTGTTCTGCGGCTTTGGTACTGAGTCTGACCGTATCCGCAGCCTTGGCCCCAAGCATCACTGCCCAGAGTATGCCCACTCAGAACGCTCGCCCTAACTCCGCTCTGGCCGCCGCCAGCGGACCGACCGGCGAAGCCAAAGAACCAAAACTCGAACATTTCGATCCCAACCTGGTCGACAAGACCCTCGATCCCTGCAATGACTTCTATAAGTACGCCTGCACCAAATGGCTGACCGCTAACCCGATCCCCCCCGACCAGGTCTTTTGGAGCACCGGCAGCGGACTTGAGTTATGGAATGAAAATCTGCTGCGCGAAACCCTGGAAGCCGCCAGCAAAAGTGATTCGACGCGCAACCCCGTCCAGCAGAAGATTGGCGACTACTGGGCCGCCTGCANNCTCATTTGCACCATCTATTCCCGGGGGCCTGGGAGCAATCCGATAATCAGACCAATTCTCCATTCTTCGGCTTCACCGGGCAGCAAGATTACGACGACGCCTCCAAGGTCGTTGCCCAGATCGATCAGGGCGGCCTAAGCCTTCCCAGTCGCGACTATTACTTGAAAACCGACGACAAGTCGAAGGAGGTCCTCGGCAAGTATCGCACCCATATTCAGAAGATGTTCGTGCTCGCGGGCGAATCCGAAACTCAGGCTGCCGCCGACGCCGGCATCGTGATCGACATTGAAACTGCGATGGCCGAGGCGCAAATGGACAACGTCAAACGCCGCGACCCCAAGAACATTAACAATAAGATGACTCTGGCGCAGGTGCGTGAGCTCACGCCTTCGATCGACTGGGAGGCATATCTGCAAGCTGTGAAAGCTCCGACCAGCGACCATTACATTGTGACCTCGCCGGAGTTCTTCCGCGCCGAAGAAAAGCTCATCGCTTCACACCCGCTCGAGCACTGGCAAACCTACATGCGCTGGCAGGTGATCCACCGGGCCGCACCATATTTAAACAAGTCTGTGGTCGACCAGAACTTTGACTTCTTCGCGCGTACGCTCGCCGGTGCCGAACAACAGCAACCACGCTGGCGGAGATGCGTTCGTGCTGCCGACCGCGATCTCGGAGAAGCCCTCNNCGGCCAGGCTTACGTCGACCGCGCCTTCCCGCCCGACAGCAAAGCTCGCACGATCCAGATGGTGCACTCCATCGAAACCGCACTGGGCGCGGATATTCAAAGTGTCTCGTGGATGTCCCCGGTAACCAAGCAACAGGCCATGGTCAAGCTAAAAGGGATCGAGGATAAGATTGGCTATCCCTCGCACTGGCGCGATTATTCCA
>PKYX01000274.1 GCA_003132825.1 Acidobacteriaceae bacterium | reverse complement strand
AGTTTCATCCCGAGGTTGACGGCACGCAGCTCAGGCTCTGGCTGGAAGCTGGCGGCCGGGATGAGGCCGAGCGCGCGGGGCTGGCCGTTGCCGACTCGATCCTCGAAATCAATGGCCGAGTTCTTACCTCGGACTATCGTCAGCAACTGGCTGCGGTGGGGGCGGGTGAGACGCTTCGGCTACGGGTACGCAACCGGCACGGCGAACGCGAAGTGGTTTGGAAGGTGGGAAGCCGCGAAGAAGTCGATTTTGATCTGAAAGATGTGGATAACCCGACACCCGAACAAAAGGCCCGCCGCGCCGCCTGGCTTAGCGGGGAAGACCAGCCATCGGGAGGAGCGCAGTGATTCGCACCATCCTGATGCTCGGATTCTGGACGGCTCTGCTGCCGTTCGCCGCGCTGCTCGGTTTTCCCTGGACTCTGATGACCGGAGACGTCAGTTTCCTCTACCGCATGGGTATGTGGGGAGCATTCACCGGAGTAAGAATTGCCGGCGTGCGGGTGCGCACTGGGGGCCTAGAAAGAATCGATTCCGCGCGCACCTACATCTTCATGGTGAATCATGTATCGAATATTGACCCGCCGCTGCTGCTGCCGCTGATTCCGCGCCGCACCTCGGTGATGGCGAAAAAGGAACTGTTCCGCATTCCACTGCTCGGAAAAACCATGCGGCTGGGCAGCCTGGTTCCGGTGGACCGGGGGAACCGCGACGCCGGCATCGCGGCGGTGCGGGCCGCCGCGGAAGTGATCCGCCAGGGCATCAATATGACCATTTTCATCGAAGGCGGTCGTTCCTTGACCGGCAAACTGCTGCCTTTCAAGAAGGGTCCGTTCTACCTGGCGGAGGAATGCGCTGTAGCGGTGGTGCCGGTGACGATTTCCGGCACACATTCCATCATGCCCAAGAAGAGATTTGCCATCACGCCGGGGACCGTCGAGGTGATCTTCCACCCCGCGATCGAGCCCAAAGACTTCGGCAGCCGGGAGAATTTGATGGCCGAGGTGCGAAAGGCGATTAACAGCCGCTTGCCTGCGGAATTGCAAGAAACTGCGGCCGCCGTCGCTCGCCGCACCGATGGCCCAAGGGAGGCACGCCAAGGCGAGCGGCGCGGCTAGTGCCGCGCTCTTTTCAGATTCCCGTCCCGGGGAGTTTTTTCCTGGGATTTTCTCCTGAGATCTTCCTGGCGATTCATTCCTTCGAGGCCATGGCCCGCAGCGCTCGCGCCATTTCCGGCAGCCGGGTCAGTACCGCGGAATATTTCAGCCACAGCTTGTGATCGACCGCCGGAGCGCCGCTGACGATGGCCCCGGCCGGCACGTCTCCCGAGACCCCGCTTTGCGGCGTAACGATCGCGCCATCGCCGATCTTGCAGTGACCCACCACTCCCACCTGCCCGGTGAGAATCACATTCTTGCCCACGTCGGTCGAACCGGCGAGGCCGACCTGCGCCGCCAGCAGCGAGTCTTCGCCAATGCGCGAGCCGTGGCCCACTTGCACCAGATTGTCGATCTTTACGCCGCGGCCGATGTGCGTCTGGCCAACGCTGGCTCGGTCGATACAGGAATTGGCCTGCACCTCCACGTCATCTTCGAGAATGACGGCTTCCGGCTGCACGATCTTATGCCAGTGTCCGGCATCGTCCTTGGCGAAACCGAAGCCGTCGGCTCCAAGGATCGCGCCATTCTGCAAAATCACCTGGTCTCCCAGCCGGCAGTTCTCCCGCACCACGGCGTGCGCATGAGCCAGAAAGTGGTTGCCGATTTTGACCCCGCGATAAATGACCACATGAGCCAGAAGCACAGCGTCGGCGCCGATTTCGACGTCCTGATCGATCACCACGTAGGGGCCGAGATGGGCGCGCGGTCCGATCTTGGCGGAAGCATGCACAACGGCCGTGGGATGCACCCCGGGCTCGTAGTGCGGCAGAGGCCGAAACAGCGCGATGGCACGAGCAAAATCCAGGTAGGGATTTTTGCTGCGCAGCATGGCCGTCGGAATCGCCGGAGAATCTTCTGCCAGCAGAACGGCGGAAGCGCGGGAAGTCTTGGCGGCTGCCGCGTACTTATTGTTGGCAACGAAACTGAGTTGCCCGGGAGCCGCTTCCTTGATGCCGGCAACGCCGGTGATCTCAGTTTCAGGAGAACCATTTTCCAGGCGCGCACCGAGAGTAGCGGCAAGCTGTGCAAGTTTCATAAGGTCGTCCGATGGAGACGTCTGAGGCTGATTGTAATGGAGGCGGAGGAGGCGGTTCAGGCCAGGCAGTTGGTTGGGCGAGCCGACAGGGAACGCCTTGCGCACTCCAGGTCCTATCATCGNNGTAGGCGGCTTTCCCCAGCTTCCGATAATGTTTGACCGCGTGTTCGATCCCTGGGGCGGCCTTTCTCAGGTCATCGAGATTCATGGCTGGATGGAGTTCGACGTGGGCGTTGAAGGCCAGGAACCAGGGCTCCGCGACCGCCGGTATCTGCGATGCGTCTTTCAAATCGAAAAAGATAAACGCAGTCCGCTGACCGTGCTCTTCGGCAAAATAAGCCGCTTCCGGCTTCAGGTCTCCGAGAATCGATTCGATGGTTTTGGGTAAACTTCCGTCGGCGATGGCGGCGTTCCCGGCATCGACCGGCATGGAAACTTTCATCAGGCAGCGCATATAAAAACCTCCGTTGTATTTTGTAATTTGGGCAAGCGAACCACTGCGGAGCCTGCTCCCATCACGGAAAGAGGCAGAGCTTCAATGGTGAGGGACAACTCCTGTGATGTTCTGAGCGCTTGGACCTAAGCAGGCGAAGTGTACTGCCTGCAGGAGACGCGGGTCAAACCGCTCGAGCCCAGAACGGTGCGGGGGAGAGAATCTTCGGACCGGTCGTGTCCCGGCCCGGGGCAGGCAATCGACCTGGTAATCAAGTTGCCACGCTTGACTCGAACCATGTCCTAAGGGATGATGCGCACGCCTTGGAAGGAGGCTCTCTAATGCCGCAGTATATGCTTCAAGTCAGCTACTCACGCGAGGGCTGGCAGGCGCTCATCGCGCAGCCGCAGAACCGAGTGGAAGTCGTAAAGCAGGCCGTCGAAAAGTTGGGCGGCAAGGTNNGCCGCCGGGTTAGCGATTGCCTTTGCCGGCGGAGGAGCCCTCAAATCAGTCCACACGACTCCGCTGCTCTCGGCAGATGAGGCTCTCGCAGCCATGAAGAAGGCCGGAGAATCCGGATACAGGCCCGCCCGGGCAGCCTAGGTGGCGGCGAACAGTTCGATTCGGTCCCAATCCGGGCGGCCCGCTCTCTCGGGTCGCCCTTTTCATTGTTGCCGATGATTCAGCGCAATCAATCCCGCGAAGGATGGCTCGGCTACTGCACCACCAGCGTGAAGCTAGCGGTGTGCGAAAGATTGCCGCTGCTGGCGGTGACCGTCACGGAGTAGGCACCAGGCGGGGTGCCCTGATCGATCTGGGGGCCGCCGCCGCTGCTGCTGCCCCCTCCGCAGCTGGGTAGAGTGAGCAGGGATGCCAAAACCAGCAGAAACAGCAGGGTAGGCCAACGTCCTTTCTTTTCGGGTACTCCCATCAGGAAAACGCAGGAAAGGGAAACTCCGAAGCCGGTCGTCCACCACGCGAGGCCCCTGGCAACCGGCATCCCTCGTGTTGCGGCCGGGTGAGGTCCGCTCGTCATGACGGCAATCTGCGTCGAACCGGTGCCGGCGATGGAGGCGGGGCTGAAACTGCAGCTGCTCTCTGCTGGCAAACCCGCGCAGGATGTTGCCGCAAAGCTAATCGTCCCGTTGAAGTTGTCGAGCCCAGCGACCGCCAGCTCGATCGACACCGCATTGCCGGGAATGGCCGCGGTGAGCTGCGTCGCGTTCAGAGACAGGCTGAAATCAGGCTGCAAGTTGATCGAGCCGGCAGCGGAACTGGAGGCCGCATAGTTGGTGTCGCCGTTGTAGGTTGCGGTGACGGTGTACTGGCCGTTCGCGAGCTCGGTGTCGGTGAAACTGGCGGTGGCTTGCGCAGTTCCGGTCTGCGCTTTGGTGACGCCATTGACTGGAACGCTACCGAGTGGATTGCCGCCCGCAGAGAAAGTGACCGTGCCGGTCGGAGGATTGCCACCGCTATTAGTCGCGATGGTCGCAGCAAATACCGCACCACTGCCTTGGGAATTGATGGTCGGGGTCATCGTGGTCGTAGTCGAAGCTGGCGTGATTGCGAGGTTGAGGGGCGACGATGTGCTGGGATTGAAGCTCGGATCGCCGCTATAGGCCGCCGTGATGGCGTGCGGACCCCCGGCTATGGTGAATACGCCGTTCGGGGTCGCGGTGTTGCCTTCGCTGTTCAATGAAAAAAAGCCCACCACGTTCTGTCCACCGGCGTCTTGGAAGGTGATCGATCCGGTCGGCGTCCCCGACCCAGACGCGCCCGTGACGTCGGCCCGCAGATAAACAAAGCTGCCGTAGGTTCCGGTGAGGAACGGAACCAGGTGGCCATTCTGGTCGGTGGTAAAGGCAGATGCCGCCGTCGCACTAGGCTCAGGAGAAACCGTGATGGTGGGAGAGGGCGACGAAGTGCTGGGCGCAAAGGTCCCGTCTCCGCCATAGCGGGCCGTGACCACGTAGCTTCCGCCGGGTAATGCGTTTGTGGTCGATGAAACCGAACCTCCGGCGAGCGGAAAGAACCCGACGCTGGTTGGCGGTTGCCCTCCGACCTCGGTGTGGGCCAGCAGGAAGACGTCACCGGTCGGTGTTCCGCTGGCACTATTGGGGGCGACGGTGGCGTTTACCTGGACCGGCGAGCCATGGGTGATGTTGGTGGTAGGGCTGAGCGACAGGGTGGTTGTGGTTGGGCTAAAGGTTACCGAGCTCCAGGCCGTCGCAAGATTGGCAACGTTGACGGATCCGAGCCCAGTGGCGAGATCATATCCCACCCCGCTCTGAAAGGGGGCGCTTGCCGTGCCATAGCCAGTTTCGCCGGGCACGGCATTGTTGCCCGAAGTTACGTCGTTGAAAACGCAACTGCCGGCCGGTAGCGCTGCATGGTTGGAAGCATTGCACTGGGAGAAAGTTTCCGCCGCCGCCAGTTTGTAGAGAACGTAGTCGATCTGTCCCTGGCGGGGCGTATTGAGCTGGGTATTGAGCAAGGCAGCGATGCCCGCGAAGGAAGGCGCTGCGGCGGAGGTGCCGGAAACGGCCGCGAATTCAATCTCGCCCTGAGAATTGGGGACACAGGAGCCCTCCAGGCAGAGCAGGTACGGGTCATGGCTCGCAGCGCTGAGCGAAACGTCAGGAACGTCCCGGAACCCGTCGTTCGGGATGCCGGCCACGCCCGATTGCCACGAGGGTTTGGGGAAATAACTACTGACGCCACCTCCGCTGGCCCAGAGCGTGACATCGCCGCCGCACTTCGCAGCGCTGCAGCTCTCATTCCACACGTCTTCTGGAATGTAGGAAAGGGCGGACTCAAACCCGGTTCCGTTCGACGCGCTCCAATAGGTCGGTTCCGACCCATTCTCGTCGAAGGTCGTACCCCCGACCGCGACCGTGAATGGGGTTGAGGCCAATACGTTGACCGACAGCGGGCCCGTCGCCACGGACGTGGGGCTGTCGCAGCCTTCCGCGCCCGAGTCATCCGAGGAAACGATGTAAGTGATGCCCTGCGCTGCCGCCTCCTCCGCGAGTTGAGAAATGCTGGTCGCTTCGGCAGACATAACACTGGCTTCACATCCCGAGAAGCTCTCCGTCATGACGTCCCACAGGTCATGGTCGATGATGAACACCTCGGAGAGGTCGACCCCGTCGGTCGTGTTGGTCGAAGCGGAGACAACCAAATTGACCATGGCGTTGGGCGGTGCGATCGCGGCCGACCAGGTCGTGTCCAAGGTGGCCTCCGCCTCTTCCCCACCTCCCAAGTCGCCGGGATCGGGGCCATTCAAAGTAACGAGGAAGTTAAGGTTTCCGAATTGAAATACATTGGCAAAATTATTGACGTCGGACCCGCCCTGAAACAGGTTGCTTCGTCCCACCACCGCGATGAGGGCGCTGTTGCCTGAGCCCAAGCTGGCATAAACCGGGTTGAGGTTGTAGATCTTCGAGTAATCCGCGGGCGCGAGTGCGTAGAACGCGGGGACGTCAGGAAACGTGACCTGGGGAGGCTTGCCTGGGGCCCCCGGCAAGAACTTGGCCGAGATCTTTTGGGCTGCAAGATGAATCTGCGGCTGCTTGTAAAAGTTGTGCAGCGTGTGCACTCCCGCTACCACCGGGGTGAGCGCCGTAGGGATTTGCGGGTCGCTGGCGTTCGCCCAGTGATCCTCGCCCTTCACCGTAAATTTGTGAATCGCCGTATGGAAGGCTTCCTGTACTTCGCCCGCGCTGCCGGAGAACTCAATCACGGTCCGGCCCTTGGACACACTATTGATCTGGAAGCCGTGCGACTCGACCCAGGACCTAATCACCTGCATATCCTGGTCCGCCGGGCCGAACTGCCTCCCGAACTCGTCCGGAGTCAGCCATTGATGGTAGCTGGAGGAGGACCGATCCTGCTGGTCATCGAGCAATTTGCGTAGGGCGGCTTCCTGCTCCGGGCTGCGCTTCAGCACCAGCAGCATGCGGTTCATCGCCAGGTTGGCCGGGGCCGCGCCGCGGTCATACTGCGGGAGGGCCAGCGGGTGGGTATTTCCTTTCAGGACTGTGCGTTGGGCTTCGTCGATCGGTGCTGCGAGACGGGGTTGCGCGGGGTTGGTTTGCGCGGTTGTTTCGACGGGAGCCAGGAATGAGGCGAACGGACCAAAGCACAACAAAACAAACAACCTACAAAGGGGTCGCATTGGGTCCTCACAGATATCGACTCAGCTGCCTTGCCGCTATGCAAGCGGTCGGGTGCGACGGGGAGCAGAACAATAGCCTAGTTTTCCACTGATGGCAAGTTCCTTTGTTAAGGCCCGTAACCCCACTCGGGTGAAGCGCGGGTTCTCGCCGATTCCGTGAAAGAGTCGCGCCCCAGGTCTACCCTCGTAAAATCCCGGAATGAGCTACAAGCCTAGGCCGATTGACACTTCACACATCAAACTCAGCCCCGAGATTCACAACTTGACGGAAGCGCTTTCGAAGAACACCCATGAAGTTTGGGCGCAGGAACGCATGGCGCAGAGCTGGCGTTTTGGTCCGGAGCGCAATGACCAGCGCAAGGAGCATCCTTCGCTGATTCCTTTACGATGAGCTGCCGGAAAAAGAAAAGGTATACGACCGGGAGCACGGCCATGGAAAGCGTGAGGGCAGTGCTGGCGCTCGGCTACCGCATCGTGAAGGATTAGCCACATGGCACAGGGAGAATCAGATCGGACGAGTCAGAATGGTGTGCACCAGGATGGTGTGCGCCAAGGTTGTGGGAGCCCGGGTCGCCGGAACGAAGACGGCGGGCATGATGCGCGCGCTGGGGCCGTCGTAGGCGGTGGCATTCCGGCGGGCCCATCGCTGGATGACCCATGGCGCGGGGCGAAGCGCGACGGTGGTCGTGGCCACTGCGATTGTCGCGCTCAGCTACTACCCGATGGGTTTCGGCTCCCAAGCGTTCGCGCCGAAATGGCTGCCCCGCCGGCGCGTCATGAGCTCGAGCTGTGGTCAGCGGGGGTTGCGATCGTAGTCGTCATCCTCGGCTGGATCGGTCAATGGAAGGAAGAGTGGTTGCGGTGGCGGCACCAGGCCGAGTCCTGCCGTCTGCTGCGCTACCGTTTTCTGATTCATCCTGCGGTGTGCGGGAGTGCGCCAGGGGGTCGCGGCAGTGGATTGAAACCAAGCTGCATGAGATCGAATGCACTACGCTCGCGGGCGCAGTTTGGGAAGCTGCGCCACACGCTCCATTTGAAGGCACTCAGTCGGGGCTGCCGCGGGGAGTTTTACGCGCCTGGTGGAACCAGGTCCGTTGAACCAAGTCGGTGGAACAAAGTCGGTGGAACCAAGTCGCGTACGCCTACGGTTTGGTGACCGCCGGGAACAGTGGGATGTCGAGAGTCCCCATTGCTCCCGAGGCAGGGTCGAAGACCCCGACGCGCAAGGCCATGGTGCCTTCCGGCACATCGAATTCTTTCTGAAAGAAAATTCCGCTGGTTTGAGCCTGCGCGTACTCGGCGGGACCGAGATCGAGCGGCAGGGCGTGCCAGAAGGAGTTGATCAGCTTGTCATGGGCATCATAGGCAGCGGCGGCGAAAACGAGATGGCCATGGCGTTGATGGTTAGCGCCCTCGTCGAGCCGTAAACCCTGCGGGTTGGCGGCGTAGACCAGAGTGTAGGGAAGGGTGCCAGGCGTGAGCTGGGAGGCGGGTGGGGTGGCGCGCACGGTAAAGAGAATCTGCGTGGCCGGAGCAATGCCCGGCGCCAGGGCGGTCTCGAAACTGGGATCCAGTTGGTCGCTGGCAGAGGCGGGTGCGGCGGGGGGATTGTCGGCGTAGTAGCCGCGACGATAGTTCAGTTTGTAGTTGCCGTCGTTCAGCTTG
>PKYX01000044.1 GCA_003132825.1 Acidobacteriaceae bacterium | reverse complement strand
ATTTTGCCGGTCCGGACTCGGCGCTGCTCCTGGATCGTGGCTGGGAGCTGTTGCGCGCGCTGGAACTGCTGGCTCTGGAAATGTTGCGGTTGCCTTCGGGCGAGCATGAAAAAATTTCCTTCGACTGCCAGAATCAGCGCTCACTGCGGATTCAAGAACTGCGCACTGCCGCAACCGTTGCTGCCGAGAAAGTGCGCAAGACGGGAACACCATACCAGTTCAGTCCGATGTCGTCGCGGGAACGGCGGATCGTTCACCTGGCGTTGAGAGACGAAGCCGACTTGCGCACTGAGAGCGAGGGGGAAGGAATGCGAAGGTGCCTGGTGGTATATCCCAAGGACTACAGTCCGGCGGGAAAGCTGNNTACCGCGCGAAGGCCGCGCGAACGCTGTTGCATCCGGGCCGGAAGCGACGGGAATCTTCCACTATTACTGACTTGGTTCTCAGGCGTCGCTCGGTCGGGTCGTTTCTTCCTATGTTCTCCGCCTATGTTCCCCGCGGCTTATTGATTCTCTTCATTTTTCTCACCCTGCAAGTCGGTCAGTGACGGAGTCGCGTTGCGCGTCGCCGCCGAATTCCACTTTTCAATCAAAANNGTGCTGCTGCTGGTTCGCGAGCCAACATGGTCGCGACTGGGCAGAGGGAAAACGTCAGAATCGGCAACCGGCAACCGCCTCGTGACAACTACAAACTAGCGCCCTGCTGCCGCTGCGGCGGCTTGCGGCGTGCTGGGAATTTTCATTGCGTCAATGTGATTGAGCACCGACTCCAGGCTCGCGCCGGTATCGGTGCAGGCATCCACATAGGGATGGCGGCTTCCGTCGGCGTGCATGACCAGCACTTTGGTCTCGGTGCTTACCTTTTTAATCATGTAGGGAAGATGGTGACGATCGTTGCGGGTCAGGGTTGCACCCAGCACAACCAGGTCAAAGGGAGCCTTCCGGATTGCTTCGTCCACAGATTTGCGGCCCACGGCGCGTTGCACTGTGTGCCCGGCTTTCTCCATAGCTGCGGCCTGCGCTTCCAGAATGTCGTTATCCCCTTCGCCATAAAGAATTCTTAGTTTTGATTTCGCCATTGATCATCCTCGATTGGGTCGTTCTTGCCCGGTACCTGACGCACCCGTACCTGCAAGCCACGGTAGCAACCGCCGGGGCTTGAGGAAACATCACCGAAGAGGCACGTCGAACGGCACCATTCGGCGAGGATGAATTTCGCGCCCCCAAATTGTTTCCCCTAAAGTGCCCTGCGGCGCTACACTTTTGCGCGGAGGCTTTCCAACCATGTTCGCGACCTTCGTCTGGAGAGCTGTACTCATATCGTTATTGTGGACCCCTTGGCTGGCTGCGCAATCGGGCGGCGCTCCAACTTCCACCACCACCTGCAATCTGGATGACGGGCGACAGGTTTACCTGCGCTACAACGCGGTATCCGCCAAACAAGAGAGGCCGCCCAATGGCAGGCCCTGGGCTCCGGGCGGCTCGCCCATGACTTTGTTCTCCGAGGCCCCACTGTCGCTGGGTAGTTCGACGATTCCTATTGGAGCGTACGCGGTCTATGCCATACCTGCGAAAGATCATTGGACTCTGGTGGTGAATAAGAACGTCACGGCGGGGGCGGCTTACGATCAGAAGGAAGACATTGCGCGCGCCGCGATGGAGACGGCGCAGGTGGATGAGCCGTCGCAGGCGCTCGAAGTTGCGTTTGCCCATGTCGGCGCCCGCTGCACGCTGCGGATTTATNNCTAGGGCATGGTTGCAGCGCTAGGCTTCGACTCGCGCGCACCCAGTCCGATCACCATCGCCATATCCTTGGGGTAGACCACGTCGCGGCCGCGTGCGAGAAAGTGGTAGTAGATGGAACTGGCCGCTCCGTACGCACCAAATCCGGTAGCAACCAGGCGAGATTGGGCGAATGCGCCGACAATCATGCCCACGAAGCGAAAGCCAGAAGCGCCATTGGCTGCGCCGCCGCCCACGTCGCCGCCACCGTCTCCGTGCAAGTCTCGATCTTCATCGGGATGCGCGGACGCTGCTGCCATCATGACTTGAATTCCCGTGGTCAAATAGCGGGTGCGGGGAGTGGTCACCTGCGCTCCGCCTTCGGCGTCGAGCTGGAGGTGTTCGCCTTTTGACACGGCGACGCCTTCCAGGCTGGTCACGACTTTCTGTTGCACACCGTTGGGCGGGGCAACTTCGTGAAACAGGATTCGTAACTGCCCGTTACGGGCCAGGCGCCGCGCAGGTTGCACCTGCATCACGGAACCTCGAATGATGCTGCCCTCCGGCAGAATGAGGTGATCTGAGGCTACCAGCGGTTCGGTGATCAGGGCCTCGACCGTGTCTCCTTTGCGGGAAGTCGAGGAGTTCAGCGGAGTCAAAAGGCGGGCGTGCACCACGCTTCCCGAGGGCGGTGGGGCGCCCACGTTGATCAGGGCCTCGGGCTTGACGGACTCGGTGCCAAAATCGAGGGGCTGCTGCAGGTCGGCATTGAAGCTGGTTCCCAGATCAATGTATTGGGGATGCACGGGGAGCTGCGCTATCGCGAGGCGTTNNCCTTCTCATTGGCCGGGACAAAGCGCAAGACGCCGTCTGGAGCCGGAGAAGCCACAGTCTGCATCGTCACGCGGCGTCCATCGGACATCACCAGTTCGTCAAACTGCACGTGGACTGCGCGGACCGGCGAGAAATTCGCATTCATGGCTTGCAGAGTGCGAATCCCTTTAGGCACGGCGTCAATCGCCGACACTTTTCCGTTTACCGGAGTGCCCACGGGGATGAGCAGCTTGTCGAAGGCATAAACGGGCTCGGTGGTTTTGCCATGGATCGGCTGGCCGACTTCGCGGATGCGCACTTCTGAATCAAGCGCCACCTTGATGGGAGTGCCGGAAGGCACGGTCAGGGGGAGGGTTAGGGGAAGAGCCTCTGGAGGCTCAGGGGCGGCGTCTTTCGGCGACTGCTCTGTGTTTTGTTCGGGGGGACGACGAACCTTGAGCGTCTGGCCCAAACCCCAGCCGGTAGCCACCAACAACAATCCCGCTGCGCAACTCGCGCGCCTAAAAGAAATTCGACGCATAGCGGGCTCCTCGATGAATAAGACTTTCCGTGTTCGAAGCGGCGTAAGCTAAACCACGCCCGCGGTCAGGCTGCTGGCGCTAGAGGTTGGAGACCGCGAAGCTCGACGTGCGAAAGAACCCCTAACTTACTGGTTAGGAGGTCGCCGAACCAATAATGGTTGTAACCAGTGGGCGGATTCCAGACGCGCAACGAACCCGCGCTCCCAGAATTGTAGTTAGCTCCGCTGTGGCAGGCAAGTTGGAGGGAAGAGTTTTCTTGCTTCTTGTTTGGCGATGATTTCTGCGACAATTCCTCATGCGTTGCCTGCCGCTAGTGGTTCTCGTTGTTGCCAACGCTTGGGCTCAATCTGGGCCGCGAGTTCAGTTCTCGCAGACGAACGAAAGTTTGCGCGGGGTCAGCGCCGTGTCACGGCAAGTCGCGTGGGCGAGCGGCACGCACGGGACTTATCTGCGCACCCTTGACGGCGGGCGCACGTGGATGCCGGCGCAGGTGACGGATGCGGGAGCCCTTGATTTTCGGGGAGTGGTGGCGTTCTCGACCGACGAGGCGTTTCTTATGTCCGCCGGGCCGGGCGAGCAGTCGCGGATCTACCATAGCAGCGACGCCGGGCGGCACTGGCAGCTGCAGTTCACCAACACGAATCCCAAGGGCTTCTTCGATGGCATGGTGTTTTGGGATTCGACGCATGGCATGGTTGTGGGCGATCCCATCCCCGACGATTCTGGGAAACTCAAGTTTGAAGTTCTTCTGACCGATGATGGGCAGAACTGGCGGCCTGTTTCACCGTCGCTCCTACCCAATGCAATGGAAGGCGAAGGCGCTTTTGCCGCGTCGAATACGTGCATCGCGATCGTTCGGTCAGCCTCCGATTCCAATGTCTGGTTCGCTACCGGGGGCAAGACGGCGCGCGTTTTCCACTCTGCCGATCACGGGCACAGCTGGGAGGTGTTCGACACCCCCATGGTGCATGGGGCGGACTCGGCCGGGATCTTTTCGATCGCGTTCCGTGACGCCATGCATGGCGTGATCGCTGGGGGGGACTACAAGCGTCCCAAAGACGATGGGC
>PKYX01000131.1 GCA_003132825.1 Acidobacteriaceae bacterium | reverse complement strand
GCTACGAACATGAGTTGCTTTCTCCTCCTCGGAAGTCGTCACATCAAAATCACTGACATCAACCTCTGGTCGTCGCGGACCAAGCGGGCCGACACTTGGGGGAAGCAAAGCGCCTTCCCCTGAGAGCGAACCCGCCGCCCTCTGCGGCGCTGAAACCTTCGCCGGGTATTGCTCTAACCCCCGGACAGCGAAAATTTCACAGTAATCTGAGTCTCCACCGCCACCGGCTCGCCGTTCAGGAAGTACGGCTTGTAACGCCACTGCTTCACGGCGTCAATGGCCGCCGGGGCTAACATCGGGTGGCCGCTAATCACGCGCAGGTTCTCGATGGCTCCCTCCTTGCTGATCTCAGCCTGCAGGATGACGTCGCCTTGGATTCTGGCCTGGCGCGCGAGCGGAGGATAATTCGGCTGTACTCGACGCAGCACCATGCCCTCGGTTACGCCCTGGGACACGCGCACGCGCGTCGGTGCGGCGACTTTCGGCACCGCCACCGGAGTCGAGCTGATGATGCCACCGNNCCCCTGCCATCACCGGCGGCGGCGCTTCGTCTTCCTTGATCATTTCGACTTTCTTCGGAATCTTCGTGGGGGTGCGCAGTTGTCCATTGATGATGTCGGTCTGGACCTGCTTCACGATGTGCACCGGAGCTGCCGCCGGAGGCGGAGGCGGTGGTGGCGGCGGGGGGGCCACAATTAAGGTCAGCAACTGCGTCTTCGGCAAGGCGTCAGTAAAGAGCAGCGGGATCAGGATCATCACGCCGAGCAGCATGGCCTCGAACAGAAAAGAAAGCGATGTGGTCAGGCCCCGTTTGGTCTTTAATCTTCCGCCAGATTCGATTAGGCTGTCTTCAAACATAAGGTTTCTCCTAACACAGACCCTACGTACTCTTAGACACCGTCCCTCAGCTCTTTGCTCCCGTTTTCGCAAATTGCCGGAACCAGCCAGCCGCATCTGCCGGTTGCCACCCTAAATAACTACAGAATCAGCGGGTTACTCCCGCCCTCGCGCCCTTCTCCGAGGTTGGCGAAGAGCCCGGTCCAGAGACCTTGCTTCCGCCCGCCGACCGATTCCCTGCGCCGCCTGGACCAATCACCGGCCGCTTGCCCCGATTGGACCGCCAATCCTGATACGCCACCAGGATGGGCGCGGCAATCGCGATCGAAGAATACGTCCCGATTAGGATGCCGATAACCAGGGCAAGGGAGAACCCCCGCAACACCTCGCCCCCAAATAAATACAGCGCTAGCACGGTCAGAAACGTCAAACCCGCTGTCAATACGGTACGGCTCAGGGTTTGGTTGATGCTTCGATTGACAATGTCAGACAACTTCTCCCGCCGCATCAGCTTCAGGTTCTCGCGGATACGGTCGAACACGACGATGGTGTCGTTATTCGAATAGCCCACCAGGGTCAGAATGGCCGCGATTACGGTAAGCGAAATGTCCTTATTCGTCAATGAGAAAGCTCCAACCGTAATCAGGGTGTCGTGAAACACCGTCACCACGGCCGCAACCCCATAGATCCACTCAAAGCGGAAGGCCAGATACACCAGCATGCCGAGCAAGGAGTAGATCACAGCCCGAACGGCCTGTCCGCGCAGTTGCTCACCCACCTGGGGTCCCACGACGCTGGCACTCTGTACGCCGAAATCGGACAAGTAGAAGCCGTCCGACAATGACGCCACCACCGCCGGATCCGCCACGCTTTGCAGCTCGCCGAGCGAACCGAGCACACCGCCTTTGACCTTGTCGCGGTAATTCACGATTGCCTCGGCCTGCGCCGTGTAACGCTGATTGGCGTCGGTTCCGGCATGCAGCGGATCCTTATCCAGGAGATAACTTCCGAGAGTCAAGACACTGGTGTTGTTCAGGTCCTGCTTTCCCGCCGGCGGGTTGCCCTCAAGCGCGTCAATAATTCGGGTCTTGCCCTGATCGAGCGCCTGTTCGCTGGTTTCCTCGAGCGAAAGGTCGATCAACACTTCATTGTCGGGCGCGGGCTGAATGCGAAAATTGTGCAAGCCCGCCCGGTCCATGGCAGTGCGAATCGCGTCATCGTTCGGGGCATGCGAGAATTTGACCTGGACCAGCGTGCCGCCGCGGAAGTCAATGCCGAGGGGTATGCCATGCCAGAACAGCATCGAAAACACGCCCGCCAGACTGAAGACCAGCGAAAAAGCGAGGAAGTACCACTTCTTGCCGAGAAAATCGATGTTCGGGTTGCGAAAAAATTCCACGCTTCGTCGAGCCCCTTCCCAGTTATTTCAAAAGCCGCACATCCCTCGGTAGCGCCGGCATTTTGCCAGCCGCGCTAGCCGGCCCTGCCCCTCGACTATCCGATGCTCAGAGCTTCGCCTCTCTGATGGCGGCCGAGTACCCAGTCAAAAATCATGCGCGAGACAAAGACGGCAGTAAACAGGTTCGCCAGCAGGCCGAAGGTCAGGGTGGTGGCAAACCCTTTGACCGGGCCGGTGCCGAACATGAACAGGATGGCCGCCGAAACGATGGTGGTGACGTGGGTGTCCACGATCGTAATCCAGGCGTGGCCGAAACCCTGTTCGACGGCCGAGGGAGGCGTCTTGCCGTTGCGCAACTCCTCGCGGATGCGCTCAAAAATCAGCACATTCGAATCCACACCCATACCCACGGTCAAGATGACGCCGGCGATTCCGGGGAGGGTGAGCGTCGCCCCGAAATACCCCATGAACCCCAACAGAATGATCAAGTTCAGAATCAGCGCCAGATCGGCGTTGATGCCCGCTCCGCGGTAGTACACCAGCATGAAAATCAAGACCGCCAGCATACCGATCACCGCGGCCTCGACACCGGCACGGATCGAATCGGTCCCGAGCGACGCGCCCACGGTGAGCTCCTGCAGGTATCGGATGCCGGCCGGCAGAGCGCCCGAGTTCAGAATCAGCGCCAGGTCCTTGGCTTGCTCATCGGTGAACTGGCCTTCGATAACTCCGTTGTCCCCGATCTCGCTCTTGATGACGGCCACTTCCATGACCTTGTTATCGAGAACCACCGCCAGATAGTCCCCCACATGGGCGCTGGTGAAGGCGGAAAAACGGCGCCCGCCCTCGGCGGTCAGAAAGAAGCTGACTTCGGGCAGATTGGTCGAGGAACTGCGCTCGACGCGAGCTTCCCGCAAATCGTGGCCTGCGACCGCCGAACTGCGGGAAATGATATAGACCGCGTCCCTGGTTTCGCCCCCGGCGCCGGGCATGCTCTGGCCGTGCAGCAGCACCGCGTTCGGCGGCAAAACCCCATTCGAGGCCGCCAGGGCAGATTGTTCATCGGGGTAGGACTGGTTGCCGCTCAGCGACTGCCGGATCTCGAGCAGTGCCGTCGACTGCATGATCTGCTTCACCCGTCCCCGATCATCGACGCCGGGCAGTTGCACGAGAATCTGATACTGCCCCAGACCGTGTTCCTGAATCACGGGCTCGCTCACCCCCAACTTGTCCACGCGGTTGCGGATGGTTTCGATGGCTTGGGCGACGGCGCGGTCTTTCAGGTCGCGCAGATCCTGCGCCTTCATGGCCAGGGTCCAGTTATTGTCGGCACCCGAGGTCAAGTCATATTCCGGAAGGGTGTCGCTCACAATCGAGCGCATATCCGAGCTCGAATCCGGCCCCACTCCCTTGATCACGATCTGGTCGGGCTTGTTGACGGGATCCGGTTTCTCGATGTCCTGATAATGGATCTTGCGCTTGCTGAAGCTGTCTTTCAGGCGCTCGACGACATTGTCAGTCTCGACATTGACGGCGTCGTTGACCTGCACTTGCAGGATCAGGTGGGTCCCGCCTTTGAGGTCCAGTCCGAGGTGGATGTGCTCCTGCAGGGCGGCCACCAGCCCCCGGCCGGTCCAACTCTGCGGCATCCCGAAGATGCCGTACAGGCAAACCAGCAGGAACCCGATGCTAAGCGCTAATTTCCAGCCTAAATTCTTATTCATGACGAAAAATGCTGTTGAACTCAGTTCCGGGGGCGTGAAGTCTGATTTCCCGCCGCTCTATTTGGTTGCCTCGTCGCCGGCCACCGACACAATTGAGGCCCGGGTTACCTCAAGACGCAGGTTGTCCGGGGGCACTCGCAAGTGGAGGGCATCGTCCTTCAGGGCCACAATCGTACCTCGCAACCCGCCAGTGGTCACCACTTTGTCGCCCGTTTTCAGCTCACCGAGCATCTGCTGCCATTTCTTCTGGCGGCGCTGCTGCGGCATGATCAGCAGGAAATAGAAGATTGCGAAAATGAAGATCAGGGGAGCGAAGGTCAGCAAGCTCGACCCACCGACCTGCAACGCGAGTAAAGGCGCAACCGTCATGACGAAGCGACCGACAAAAACCTGGAGACCGATCCTTCCACAACCGAACCGCAGCCGTGCCCACGGCTGCCGCTGGCCCTGTGCAATTTACCTTGGGAGCTCTCAGGTAGCAGGCCTGGACATTCCTTCAGCTTCAACTACGCACCGGGGGTTGGCCAGCGATGGTTTTCGCTGAGCCTACTCAGCAGGAAAACGGACCCCTTTCCCAAGTGCAATAGAATGACGCACCCCCCGCATGGTGTCAAGGTAGAAGCTGAGATTGTGGATGGTATTGAGGACCTGCGCCAGGACTTCGTTCGAGGCATAGAGGTGCCGCAGATAGGCTCGCGAATAGCGGGCGCAAACCCGACAGCCGCAGTTCGGATCGAGCGGACCTTCCTCCCCCGCGTGGCGCGCCTGTTTGATCGAGACCTTGCCTTCGGAGGTGAACAGCAGGCCGTGGCGGGCGGCACGGGTCGGCAGCACNNCAATCCATCATGTCGATGCCGAGGTTCGCGTATTCGACAATCTCTTCCGGCGTGCCCACGCCCATCAGGTAGCGCGGCTGGTCGAGGGGGAGATGCTCGACGGTGGCGGCGACGATTTCTCGAGTCAGCGGGCGCGGCTCGCCCACGCTGAGCCCGCCGATCGCATAGCCCGGAAACCCGATTTCGACAGTGCGCTCGGCGGATTCTTGGCGCAGGGCGGGATCCATGCCGCCCTGCACAATGCCGAAAAGTGCTTGCAGACCCATGCCCTCGCCCCGTATGGGGCCGTGCGCGGCCCCCGCTCGATGGCTGCCCCAGGGCACTGCATGTTTGTGCTCGTCAAAATATTGCTTGCTGCGCGCCGCCCAGCGCAGGGTCAGCTCCATCGAAGAGCGCGCGCGGGCCGGGTCCGCGGGATATTCGGTGCATTCATCGAATGCCATGATGATGTCCGCGCCCAAGCCGATCTGGGCTTCGATCGCGCTCTCCGGACTGAAGAAGTGGGGGGAGCCATCGAGGTGGGAGCGAAAGGTCACGCCTTCCTCATTGACTTTGCGCAGCTCATTGAGGCTAAAGACCTGAAAGCCGCCGGAGTCGGTCAGAATGGCGCGCGGCCAGGACATAAAGCGATGCAGGCCCCCGAGCTTGCGGACCTGCTCGACTCCGGGGCGCAGGTAGAGATGGTAGGTGTTGCCGAGAAGGATCTGAACCCCGAGTTCTTCGAGCAGGTCCTGGGAAACGCCTTTGACCGAGGCCAGGGTTCCGACCGGCATGAAAACCGGAGTTTCGACTTCGCCGTGCGGCGTCAGCAGGCGGCCGGCGCGCGCCGTCCCCGAACGGAATTCAATCTGAAACGGAATCGACACTGCTGGGATTGTAAAGGGGGTGGGGCGGCAAAGTAAGACCGGAGGCTGCACGCTCGCGATCAATTCCGGAGTCGAGCGCTTTAGGCGGTGATTTTGCCGGCTTTCCGCCTAGACATCGAGATCGACAATCTTGCCGCTCACGGCTCCGTTCTTCACCACGAACTTCCCCACCGTGACCGGCAAACGGAACCGGCTCGGCCCGGCGCTGCCCGGGTTGAAGTACAGAACGCCATTGCTGATCTCTTGCTTCGAAAGGTGGCTGTGGCCGTAGATCACCGCGGCGAATCCCGCGGCCTCCGGCTTCAAGTCCAGCTCCTCCAGGTTATGCAGGACATAAATCGAGACGCCGCCGAGCTCGAGCACATTGGTGGGCGGGAGTTTCCGCGTCCACTCGGCGCGGTCGATGTTCCCCCGGACGGCGGTGACGGGGGCGATAGCCTCAAGCTTTTTCAGGATTTCCGGATCGCCGATATCCCCGGCATGGATGATGTGATCTGATCCCCGAAGGGAGCGGAGCGCCTCTGGGCGCAGCAAGCCGTGGGTGTCGGAAATGACGCCGATCTTCATGGCTGCGGGTGGCTTCACAAACACCTCATCTCGAAGCAGTCGGTGTCGTTTCGAGCAGCGGATCGGGCTCGCCTGCCGCTACGTCGGAGAGCTCCAAGCGCAAGTTGCCCGAATTGGTGGCATAGGCCATGCCAGTTTCAAAATCGACGACCCCGGCGCGGATCAGCTTCTCAATTTCCCCGTCAAAGTACTGCATGCCTTCGGTGCCGCCGACGCGCATCGCATCCAGCAGAGTTTTTCCGTCGCCTTCGCCTTTTTCGACATACTCGCGCGTGCGCAGCGTGGACTTCAGAATTTCCATGGCGGCGATTCGCCCGCTGCCGTCTTTACGGGGAATCAGGCGCTGCGAAATGATGTAACGGAAGGTCTTCGCCAAGCGATTGCGCATCATGTCTTGCTCATTCTGGGGAAAAACTCCGATGACCCGCTCGACCGACTTCGAGGCATCGATGGTATGCAGCGTGGACAGCACCAGATGGCCGGTTTCGGCCGCTTCGAGCGCAATCTCGATGGTCTCCTTGTCGCGCATTTCCCCCACCAGAATCACCTTGGGCGCCTGCCGCAGAGCTGCCCGCAGAGCTAAGGCGAAGCTGGGCGTATCGCTATGCAGCTCGCGCTGGTGAACCACGCAATTTTTGTGAGAGTGCAGGAATTCGATCGGGTCTTCAATGGTAAGGATGTGGTAGTACTGCTGCTGATTGATGAGGTCGATGATGGCGGCCAGAGTGGACGATTTGCCGGAGCCGGTCGGCCCGGTCACCAGCA
>PKYX01000154.1:3282-12712 GCA_003132825.1 Acidobacteriaceae bacterium | reverse complement strand
CACATGCAGGAGCTGATCAAGCGCGGCAACGTCTTCATCGCGCAGCCTCCGCTCTATTCGATCAAAAAGGGCAAGACGCAGCAGTACATCAAGGACGACCGAGAATTCGTCAAGGTCATGGTCAAGCGCGCCGCGGACGGCCTGATCGTGCGTTACGGTCAAGGTGCGGCCAAACTCGAGGGCGCGGCCCTGGCCCGCTTCATCAATATTCTCGACGAATATCTGAAGCTGTTCGAAAAAGTGGATAAGCGACTGCGCGATTCGCAGGTCACCGAGTGGCTGCCCCGGCTGGACCTCTCGAAGCGCACCGATTTCGAAGGCGACAAGAAATCGCCGCCCAAGAAAATCGAGCGCCTGGAAAAAGAGCTGAAGAAGCTGCAGAAGGAGCGCAACTTCAAAAGCGTTGCCGCGCGCTTCGACGAAGAGCACAACCTGTGGGAGGTGAGCTTCGTGAACTCGCAGGGCGCCGAGCATATGATCAGCTGGGAGATCGTGTCGACTCCCGAGTGCCGGCAGTTGATCTCGAAGTACAAACAGATTGAGCCGTACATGGAACCGCCGTTTGTGGTCGAGACCATCGCCAAGGCTACGGGGGCCAACAGCAAGGCCACCGACGATGCGAGCGAGGACGAGACGGGCGAAGCCGAAGAGGCCGAGAACGAGGCGAAGAAAACCGTGAAAGCGGCGCCCAGGAANNGGCCTGGGTGAAATGACCTCGCAGCAGCTCTGGGAAACCACCATGGACCCTGAGCGCCGCACCCTGCTCTCGGTGAAACTCGAAGACATCGCCGAGTGCGAAACCATCTTCACGACTCTGATGGGCGAGGACGTCGAAGCCCGGCGCAAATTCATCGAAGACAATGCGCTCGATGTGAAAAATCTGGATATCTAAGGAACTTCGACCGCCCCCGTCCACCGAACCCACCGGGGAGGGCCGCGCACCTCCCGCCAATGCGGTTTCAGGCTCGAGCGCCGGGCTTGATCTCGTCGGGGCTCCTGTACCTGGCCTCGCGATAGACCCGGTCGAACGCAAACCCCGACAGTGCGATGACGACGAACAGCAGCACGCTCGCTTCCGGGCCTGCGGAACCCCCTGTCAGCCACCCCGGACCGTGCAAGGACGTTCGCAACAGATGACCGGGAGCCACCGAGCCGCTATCGGGCACGGAATAGAAATAGGTTTCTCCCCAATCCCATGCCGTGTGAAAGCCAACGGCAAACCACAGGCTGCCCGTACGACGGAGGGTGAGGCAAAAAAATAATCCGATGACGCCCGCCCCGATTAAGCCCGCGAGGTTTTCTCCGGGGTTGTGACGGTGAAGGTCGGCGAAGCGAATGGAAAGCAAGACCGCCGCCGGCCAGAACCCGATGGTCTCGGTCAGGGTGAACTGGGTGTAGCCGCGCAGGTAGAACTCTTCGGCAAAACTGACAACCAGGAAATACAGACCCCAGAAGCCGGCAAATTCCAGAATGCGCACCCCGTGCAAGGCCAGCCTGTCCACCTCGAACCCTCCCGCGCCATGCAGGGCGAACAGCAGGACTGTCAGCGCACCGAGTCCCCAAGCTGCTCCCGCCCAGAACAGCTTCCCGAATGCGTGACCCGGGGGCAGACCGTACGCGCCAAACGGACGCTCCTCTAACCGCGCCAGCAGGAATGCGGGAACGATCGCCACGACCAGCATCACGAACTCGATGATCAAGTCCGCCCACAGGGGAAGCATGTCCGGCGGCACCGCCCAGTACACCACAACTCCGAGCAGCAACAGCAGCCCCTTGCGGATGGCCAAATACAGCAGTAGCCGCCACCCCGAGCGCAGCCCATCCTGGCCGAGAAACGCTTGGTCGATGTGCCGCGGAAGCCACGGCCGCGGCTCCGCTTCGGACAGGGACGGCGTCCCATTCCCCGGGGTATTCCCGGCTGCCTCCGAATCCGCGTTCTCGTCCGGTTCGCTCATCTTCTTTCCCCATTTGCTCCAGCGAGGAAGTTTCCGGAACAGTCCCCGGACATGGTAAAACACTCGCCTCTGTCTCATGGGGCCATTTTTCAGCCGTCAACGATTCGGCGAACCACAGTTTGTGGCCGCACTGCTGCTCGTGGTTTTTCTGGCGCAGTGTGTCTGGCTGGTCGATCGCGGGTTGCGGCGCACGGGAGTGAATGAGGCCGAGCTGTTCCGTGTCCAACAGGGCCTACGGCAATGGCATCGCGCGGGCATCGCAGGAACTCCGTACTGTGCTCCGGGGGACGAAGCCCAACGGGAAAATAGCGCCGCATCCGCCTGGGAGTTCAACAACACCGGCGGCTACGACGCCTATCACTCGCCGCTCTGGTACCTGACTGCCTCAGCGCCCCTTCTGCTCTGGCCGCGTCCTCTGCAAGGGGAGTCGATGTCCGATTGGGGATGGCTGGCGCGAGCGCCGGACCTGGTTTTCGGCTTGCTGCTCGGCGCATCGCTCTGGTACGTGTCGCGCCGTCTCTACGGCAACATGGGCGGTTACATTGCTCTCACGCTCTACTGCTTTTCGCCCGCCATCCTGCGGGCCAGCGCGCTCTGGTTTGCGCAGCCGGAGATGGGGGCGGCATGGGGCGCATTGGGAGCGATCTTCACCGCCATCGCCGTGGCGCACACTTTATACGCGCCGCGCGAAGTGGTGCTCTGGAACTGGCGCCGCATTGCCCTGCTCGGTCTTTCTTTGGCCCTGGCCATCGGATCGCAATTCTCTCTCGTCATCGTGGCTCCTGTGGCGCTGGCCTTCATGCTTTACCTGGCGCCCACTCGGCGGGGCGCGGCGGTTGCGATCTGGGCTGCGGGATGCGGGGTTGGGTGCCTGCTGCTATGGGCCTCGTACTCCTTTCATGCCGGCGCGTTGCTTGAGGGAATGCGGCAGGCGCGCTTTTTCGGCATCAGCTGGCGGGCCTTCGGAATGCGGGTTGCCTACCGGCAAGTCCTGGCCCAGTTAGTCGAGAGCAGCCCCGCGCTTGCGGTCGCAGCGCCGGCGGCGCTCCTTGCGTATCTCGCGTGGCCGCGGGCGAGGTACTTCGGCAACCATGCTCCGCTGCTGGTGGCGGCTTTGTTCCTGCTTCTGGGGGTCGGCACGCCGCATCAACCCGGGCTCGGCTTCCAGTTCGTGGCCCTGCCGTTCCTGTTTGTGTTTGTTGCCGGAGTCAGCGCCGACTTACTCGAAACCCGCCATCGCAATCTGGTGATGGGGTGCATTTGGGGTGTGCTGATGGCGCAATCCATCTGGAACCTGTGGGAGCTGGCCGGGATCGGCCGGGGATGAAGCCGGACCGACCCGCCGCGGCCTGTGCCCGCCAGCTATGCAAATGATTTCATCCACAGGAGGATCCCCGGGGGGGGGCCCCAATCGGGGCCTTTTGGCCGCCGGATCTCGGTTCTGGCGAGCAACTCTCCTTAACTCTGCAGGTTCTAATCTCGGAGGAACGATCGCGGGGAAAAAGGGGCGCTTCATGGGGTCAGAACTAGAGTATGATTTTGCTATGCGGCGGCTGATTCCAGCGTCGGTAGCGGCTTTCGCGTTGTCCTTTCTTTTTTGCGTCAGTCTCGCGGAGGCTCAGGTTCGCGGAGTTCCTACCTCGGTGACCTCCATCGGATTCGGAGGCCATTTCGGCCAGGCGCCGGGCATTGCCCCGAGCGTCACTGCGCTCGGACCTCTCGGATACTCGGGTCAGAAGCCTTTCAATTGCTGCTTCTCGAACCAGTTCCCCAACCATCCGAATGCTCCCCTGTTCCTCCACCATCACCGCCGCGCTCCGCTATTCCCGCTCGCGGGCGATGTCTATGCCGTGCCCTACCCGGTCTACATGGTGGATCCAGCAGCCGACGATTCCGCCGAAGAGAATGACTATCCCTCCGGCCCGACCATTTTCGACCGCCGTGCTTCGGGCGAATCGAGTGGGGCCGCGGAAGCCGCTTACTCCGGGCGCAGGCGTACCGAGCCCGCCACCGACCCGACTTCGGAGTCGCAGCCAGCCGCCGATCAGACGGCAGACACGGCTGCGGTTTCCGAGCAGCCCCGGACCGTGCTGATATTCAAAGACGGCCACCAGCTTGAAGTTCAGAACTACGCGATTGTCGGCCGCATGCTCTACGACCTGACCCCGGGACATCGCGCCAAGATCGCGCTCGCTGATCTCGACTTGACGGCCACTGCGAAACAGAACGATGATCGCGGCATCGATTTCCAGCTGCCCGTGGGCCCTGAAACGAACTGACACATGCATCGAACCCTGGCCATCGCGCTGTTCGGAGCGGTTGTGGGGTTGCCGCTCTCGCAGGCCCAGCTGCGAGGTCCCGCCATCACCATTCCGGTTCCGCCTCCCGGCGTTCGGTTCGGTCGGGCTGCAATGGGGCATTTCCTAGGCCCGGGGCTTCTGCTCGGATCTCCCTACGGGTACGCTGACTATCCCTCCCTTCCCGCCTCCGAGCCGCAAGTCATCGTGGTCCAAATGCCGTCTCCGGCTGAGGCTGTCCCGGCGGAGCCGAAATCCGAGCCGCTGCTGATCGAGTGGCGCGGGGATCGTTACGTGCGATTGAGCGGCGCAAGTGGGAACGGAATGATGGGCCCTGGAACCGCCGCCCCGCTCGACTATCGCGAGCCCGAAGCCACGAAATGGCCGGCGGCGGCTGGGCGCGCTCGAGCCGCCGAGCCAGCACCTCCCGCGCTCACGCCGGTTGTGCTGGTATACCGCGACGGTCATCGCGAACAGATTCGCGAGTACAGCATCGCCAACGGCATGATTTACGCGCGCGGCGACTATTGGAACGATGGCTACTGGACCAAAAAAATCCAGCTCGCCGCCCTCGACTTGCCGGCTACAGAAAAAGCCAGCCAGGAGCTTGGGTCAAAATTCGTGCTTCCCACCTCGCCGAACGAAGTCATCCTGCAGCCCTAAGCAGGGGTGCGGCCCTAAGCATGGTGCAGGCCTCAACTGAGATCGCGAAAGCCCGTCATCCCAGAGACCCGGAGCCCAAATGGGTTCAGGCATTGCGGAACTTCTCTAGCAATTTTCCCCGTGTCGTTTCTCCGGGTCCGGTCTCCGGGTCCGGTCTCCGGGTCCGGTCTCCGGATCGGGTCTCGGCATCGAACTACGCCCCTGCCAAGACACCCCCCTCCAGCCCCCAAAACGGTCTCTTTCCGTGTTATAATTTTACTAATCGAAGGCGCATTAACTTCCTGTAAATGCAATTAGTTACCGACAACCCGCGAGCTCGAGGCCTAGCTTCGCGGAGGACCGTGTTCTCAAACCTTTAGAGCTCGATCTATGGCAGACGAAAAGAACCCTGAACTCCCCCTGACTCCGCCCCCGGGCGACGGCGGTAGCCCCGGCGCGTTGAACATTCAGCCCGTCAATATCGAAGAGGAGATGCGCCGTTCCTATCTCGAGTATTCGATGTCGGTCATCATTGGCCGCGCTCTGCCCGACGTGCGCGACGGGTTGAAGCCCGTCCATCGCCGCATTCTCTACACCATGCAGCAGATGGGCCTGGCCCCCAACCGTCAGACCCGCAAGTGCGCCAGAATCGTCGGAGAGGTCATGGGCAAGTACCATCCGCACGGGAACCTGGCGGTATACGACGCCCTGGTACGCCTGGCGCAGCCCTTCGCCATGCGCTATCCGCTGGTCGATGGTCAAGGCAACTTTGGTTCGGTCGACGGCGATCCGCCCGCGGCCGACCGTTACACCGAAGCCCGGTTGACTCGCGTGGCTACTACGTTGCTCGAGGATCTCGACAAGGAAACCGTCGACTTTCGCCCCAATTATGACGGCAGCGAAATTGAGCCTGACGTTCTCCCCACCCGCATTCCAAACCTTCTGGTCAACGGTTCGAACGGCATCGCTGTCGGCATGGCGACCAACATCCCGCCGCACAATCTCACTGAAATCGTGGACGCCACCATCGCCCTGGTGAACAATCCCGCCACCCAACTCCCCGATATTCTGAAATTCGTGCAAGGCCCGGACTTTCCGACTGCCGGCATCATTCACGGCAAGAGCGGAATTCTCGATGCCTACCGAACCGGCCGTGGACGCTTCATGATGCGCGCCCGCGCCGCCATCGAGGCCTTCAACAAAGACCGCGAAGCGATTGTCGTCACCGAAATTCCCTACCAGGTCAACAAGGCCCGCCTGATCGAGCGCATTGCCCAGTTGGTGAACGACAAAGTGATCGACGACATCTCCGACATTCGCGACGAAAGCGACCGCGACGGAATGCGGATTGTGATCGAGCTCAAGCGCGGATCCGAACCGCAGATCGTGCTCAACCAGCTCTTCAAGCACACTTCGATGCAGGAAGGCTTCAGCATGATCCTGCTGGCCGTCGCCAATGGCCAGCCCAAGGAAATTGGCCTCATCTCGGCCATCAAGTACTTCATCGACCACCGCGTCGATGTGGTCCGTCGCCGCACCGCCTACCTGCTGGCCAAGGCAAAAGACCGCGAGCACGTCCTCGAAGGCTACTTGACCGCGCTCGATCACCTCGACAATGTGATCACCATCATTCGCGCGAGCGCCAACCGCGGCGAGGCTCGCGAAAATTTGGTGGCCTATTTCGCCGGCAAGAAAGTTGACATCAACACCAGCGGCCGCGCTCCCAAGCTCAATCCCGAAAAGCCCTTCACGGGCATTCAGGCCGATGCCATCCTGGAATTGCAGTTGCATCGCCTGACCAAGCTGTCGATCGATGAAATTACCAAGGAGCTGAATCTCACCCGCGAAAACATCGCCGAGTTCGAATCCATTCTGGCTTCAGAGAAGAAGCTGCGCGGCGTGATCATCACTGAGCTGGAAGAGGTCAAGAAGCTCTACGGCGACCAGCGCCGCACCGTCATCGAGGACGAGGCCGCCGAAATCCATCTCGAAGATCTGATCGCCGACGAGCAAGTCGCGGTCACCGTCAGCCACTCCGGCTATCTGAAGCGCACCCCGATCTCCACCTACCGCATGCAGCGCCGTGGCGGCACCGGACGCACCGGCATGAAGACCCGCGACGAGGATTTTGTCGAGCATCTGTTCATCGCCTCGACGCACGCCTACATCCTCATCTTCACCAGCACGGGACGCGTTTACTGGCTGAAGGTCTACGAAATTCCGGACGTCAGCGCCGCTGGCAAGGGCAAACACGTGGGCAACCTGGTCTCCCTGCAGCCGGGAGAGACGGTTCGCACCATGCTCGCCGTGCGTAATTTGGAAGAAGAGGGCAGGCACATTTTCTTCGCCACGCGCAATGGCACGGTGAAGAAGACGGAACTCAAGGATTTTTCGAACGTGATGTCCCGCGGGATTATCGCCATCGGCATCGAGCAGGAGGATGAGCTGGTCGGAGTCACGCTGACGGACGGCAATCAAATCGTGTTTCTGGCCTCGCATGACGGCCAGGCCATTCGTTTCGACGAATCCGACGTGCGTTCGATGGGACGGCCGGCGTACGGCGTCCGCGGCATGAATCTCGACAAGGGCGACTACATTGTCGGCATGGCCACGACGCCCAAGGACCTGAAAAAAGCCGTAGCCCATGTCGAGAAGGTCAAGGCCGCCGCGGGCGTGCCCGAGGCAACTGCGACCGACGAGACTCTGCCCATCCGCGGCTCGCTGATTTTGTCGGTCACCGAAAACGGCTACGGTAAACGCACTCCCGCCGATGAGTACCGCCTGCAAGGCCGCGGCGGCTCCGGCGTGATCAACGTTCGGACCACGGAGCGCAACGGCAAGGTGGTGGGGATCGCACAGGTGACCGAGGACTCCGAGGTCATGCTGATCAGCCAATACGGCAAGATTATCCGCATGGATTCGAGCACCATCCGCGAATCGGGCCGTGCTGCCCAGGGGGTGCGCTTGCTGCATCTGGAACCGGGGGATCGCGTGGCGGCCGCCGTCGTCATCCCGCCGGAAGAGCCGACCAACGGGGGAACGCTGATTCAGTAGGCGCTGATTCGGTAGGCAGCGATCGCCGCGGATCGAGGTTTGACGCCGGGTGGTGGATGGCCCCCCGGGCGTCCTCCGCGCGGGTTTCGCCCTCGAACTTCCCGCCAGATTACGTCTCGACTGCCTCCTGTGATACAACCTTTATCCTTGAGCCTCGCGCAAGCCATTTTTCTTTTCTCGGCTGCCATCTTGAGCGGAGTACTGAACGCGGTCGCGGGCGGCGGCAGCTTTATTGGTTTTCCGGCGCTGCTGTTCACCGGCGTGCCGCCGATCCCCGCCAACGCAAGCAACACGGTAGCTCTGTGGACCGGCGTGACCGCCAGCACCGGCGCCTATCGCAACCGCTTGCATATGCGCAAACGCATGCTGGTGCCTCTGCTCGTGGCCAGCGTCATGGGCGGCACCATGGGCGCCTTCCTGCTACTGAAGACGCCGGCGCACACCTTCATGCGACTGCTGCCCTGGCTGATGTTGGTGGCCACGCTGCTGTTTCTGTTCGGCAGGAAGTTGGCGGGCAAGCGCCGCCCGAGCGCCGGGCATGAGGCCACGACCCTCGCTATCCTTGCCGCATCCATCTTCCAACTGTTGGTCGGCATTTACGGCGGCTACTTCGGCGGAGGCATGGGCATCGTCATCCTGGCCATGCTGGCGGCCGCGGGCATGACCGACATGCATGCCATGAATGCCCTGAAATCAGCCCTGTCGACCGCGGTCAATGGCGTCGCGGTAATCGCGTTTATCGCAGCGCGCGCGGTGTACTGGCCGCAGGCAGCAGTGATGATTGGGGGGGCACTGCTGGGGGGATATTTTGGAGCGCGCTACGCGATGCGGCTACCACCGACCGCCGTCCGCGGGGCTGTCATCCTTATCGGTACCGGCATGACGGTGTATTTTTTCGTCAAAGCGTACTAGCGAAACGCAAAGGACGGGCGGCCTGGTCCGCGCTTCGCGGAGCTCCGAGCCAGAATGTTTCCCGGCGGTTTTCCTTCCACGATTTCGCACGGCCATGCATACTGGACGGTTGACCTTAGCGCCTGCAAAATCCGCCATCAAGGGAACCGCCCTGGTCCATGCGGACTTCATCGTCACCGGCGTGGTGATGACCATGCTCGGGCCCATGCTCCCCATGTTCTCCGCGCGCTGGCTGTTGAATGACACGCAGGCCGGCTATTTGTTCGTCGCCCAGTTCGCGACTTCGATGCTCGGGATGCTTCTGTCCGGCGTGCTGGTCGAGCGCCTGGGCTATCGCCGGACGCTGCGGGTGGGACTGGTCCTAATGGCCGCGGGGATGGCCATGCTGGTCCGCGCGAACTGGACACTCGGCCTGGTGGCGGTTTCCATTTACGGCGTCGGGTTCGGCAGCAACACTCCCGCTGGCAACCTGTTCATCGCGGACGCGAACCCGGGCAATCGCGCGGCGGCCTTAAACCTGTTGAATTCTTCGTGGGGCATCGGCGCCATGGGATGTCCGTTGCTGATCGC
>PKYX01000154.1:0-3264 GCA_003132825.1 Acidobacteriaceae bacterium | reverse complement strand
CTGTTCTTTATTTATGTGGGAACGGAAAACTCCTTGGGCGGCTGGGTTGCATCCTACGCCCGCCGCATGGATATGGGATCGCGGGCATTTTGGGCGACCACGCCCTCTTTTTTCTGGGGCGCATTGCTCCTCGGCCGGATATCGGCCCCGCTGTTTTTGCGGCGAGCGCGGGAGACGATGGTAGCGAGCGCCGGGCTGGTTTTGGCATCGCTCGGAGTTATCGTGTTGCTGGCGGCGCGCTCGATGAGCCTGGTGGTCGTCGGTGCGAGCCTCGCGGGATTGGGGCTGGCGTCGGTTTTCCCCATCAGCATTTCCATGTTGTCGCACTGGTTCGGAGAGGCGGCAACGCGGGTAAGTGGGACCATTTTCGCCGGGGGCAACCTGGGGGGCGCGGTATTGCCATGGCTCGTGGGCGCGTTGTCGACGCACTACGGCAGTTTGCGCGCGGGGTTCGTCGTCCCTCTTCTCGGAGCGATGAGCATGCTGGCGGTGTACGTGGCGAATGGAAGGCCGCCCAGGCGCGCACTCGGGCCGGCGTGAGCGGGCGGGCCGGAATGGGGTGCCGCACGCGCATTCCAGGGTTTCAAGGTAAAATATTTCGATAGGCCCATGGCTGAACCGCGCACCTTATTCGAGAAGATTTGGGAGGAGCATGTGGTCTGTGTCCCCCCCGGGCAGCCGCCGCTGCTTTACATTGATCTGCACCTGGTCCACGAGGTCACCTCTCCGCAGGCTTTCGACGGATTGCGGGCAGCCGGCCGTCGCGTGCGCCAACCGCAGCGCACGGTGGCGACCGTCGACCATAACATTCCGACCGAGCCGCGCGGCACCCCTATCACCGATTCGATTGCAGCGCGCCAGATCGCAGCCTTGCAGAAGAATTGCAAAGACTTCGGCGTGCAGCTGTTCGATATGGACTCGCCCGAGCAAGGGATTGTGCACGTGATCGGACCGGAGCTGGGGCTGACGCAGCCGGGAAAAACCATCGTCTGCGGCGACAGCCACACCAGCACCCACGGTGCCTTCGGAGCCTTGGCGTTCGGCATCGGGACTTCCGAAGTCGAGCATGTATTGGCCACGCAGTGCGTGCCCCAACGCAAGCCGAAGACCATGCTGATCCTGGTGAGTGGCCGGCTGGGCAAAGGCGTGACCGCGAAAGACCTGGCGCTCGGCGTGATTGGGCAGATTGGAACCGACGGCGCAACCGGGCACGTGATCGAGTATGCCGGGGAAGCCGTGCGCGCGCTCTCCATGGAAGGCCGCATGACCCTGTGCAATATGAGCATCGAAGCCGGCGCGCGCGCCGCCATGGTGGCGCCCGACGAGACCACCTTCGCCTACGTGAAGAGCCGCCGTTTTGCGCCGAAGGATGCGGAGTGGGAGAAGGCAGTGGCCCACTGGCGCGGGCTGGCCTCTGATCCTGGAGCGAGTTACAACAAGCTCGTCGAGATCGACGCTTCGATGCTAGGGCCATTTGTGACCTGGGGCACCAATCCCGGGATGGTGGTAGAGATCGGAGGCCGCGTCCCGCAATTGAGCGAACTTAAAACCGATGCGGATCGACAGGCCGCCGAGCGCATGCTCGAATACATGGGACTTGAAGCCGGCACTCGCATCGAAGATATTTCTGTCGATCGGGTTTTTATCGGTTCCTGTACCAACTCTCGCCTGGAAGATTTGCGTGCCGCTGCCCGCGTGGCCAAAGGCTATCGGGTGAATCCGAAAGTTCGCGCCATGGTTGTGCCGGGTTCGCAAGCGGTGAAGCATGCCGCCGAACGGGAGGGGCTGGACAAGATTTTCGAGGAGGCTGGTTTCGAGTGGCGCGAGTCCGGGTGCTCCATGTGCCTGGGCATGAATCCGGATATTCTGCAGCCCGGCGAACGCTGCGCTTCGACCAGCAATCGCAACTTCGAAGGCCGCCAGGGACGCGGCGGACGCACGCATCTGGTCAGTCCCATGATGGCGGCGGCTGCGGCCATCGCGGGGCATTTTACCGACATCAGGAAGTGGGAGTTTCAGTAGCCGCCTCCCGGCAGAAGCCGCCGGGCATCACGCCGGTCGCTCGAGGGCTGAGAAAATGCAACCGTTTCGCATACACCAGGGGAAGGTCGCTCCGCTCGATCGCGCCAATGTGGATACCGATCAAATCATCCCCAAGCAATTCCTGAAGCGCATTGAGAAGACCGGCTTCGGCGACTTTCTGTTTTACGACTGGCGGCGCACTCCGGACGGCAAGCCCAATTCCACTTTCTCTTTGAACCAGCCGCGCTACGCTGGCGCCAGTGTTCTGGTGACGGGCAGGAACTTCGGGTGCGGATCATCCCGTGAGCACGCTGTCTGGGCTCTGGCGAACGCCGGCTTCCGGGCCGTGATCGCGCCTTCCTTCGCCGATATCTTCGCCAATAACTGCGTCCAGAACGGAGTGCTCACCGTGGTCCTCGGGGAAGCCGAAGTCTCCGAGATTGCCCGCCGCGCCCAGGAAATCCCCGACTACCAAATCACCGTCGATCTGGAACAGAAGCAAGTGCGCGACGACCGTGGATTTTCCGCCGCCTTCCAGCTGGATGACTTCGTGCGTCACCGCCTGCTCGAAGGCTTGGACGACATCGGACTCACCCTGAAGCACGAAGCCGAAATCGCAGCCTACGAAACCCATCACCCCGCTGCGTAGGCGAGCTGCGTAGCTACCGTAGTTTTGCTAGACAGGCGATCGGCAACTGCCCGCGAGCGCGGAGTCTCGCCTTCAGGGGCGCCTTGATCCAGAGGCTCGCGTTCGTCCCTTAGGGTTTGGGCGCGGCCTGTCCGACGGGAGTAGGCGGCGCCGTGGCGAGTGACTGCTTGACCGAGTCTGGTAGCTTGTCGGCGTTCGCCAGCAGCAAGCTGACCTGCCAGATCTGGGTCTCTGAGAGCGACTTCTCGAAACCCGGCATGCCCGTGAGGCGAATTCCATTCTTCACCTTCCAGTAGGTTTCTCCCGGTTCGTCGTCGGTAACCCCTTTCCCGCGGAACAACTGAGGCGGATGCGGGAACATGCCCCGGGCAATGGCGCTGGGCTCTTCTCCCGGCAAACCGTGACAGACCGCGCAGTCCTGACGATAGATCTCGGCTCCGGCGCTATAGCTCGACTCATCGCCGGCAATCGGTACGGTCTCCGGCATTTCCCGGGAGACGCGGGCATGGAGAGCGCTCGCCGCGAGCAGTCTCTCGAAGGGCAGCGCTTGCGAGGCGGTAGCTACCGGAGCGTATCCGGCAACGAAGTATCCG
>PKYX01000090.1 GCA_003132825.1 Acidobacteriaceae bacterium | reverse complement strand
TATAAACACCTGCCCCCCCGTTGCCCCTCTCCGCGTCGAGAATGAAGCCGCCCACTGTGGAAGAGGTCCCAAAAACACTGCAGTTCGTGCAACTCATGCTGTAAGAGGTGCGAACGTAGAAACCGACTGAGGAAGGATTGACGACCGCTAGGTTGACGTAGGACTCGTTATTCGGTTCCGAGGCCAGAGCGTTGAAGCCGGCATGGTCGGCGGAGCGCACACCGTAGGCGAGGTTTAACGNNTTCCGCGATGTTGCTCTCCACTAAGTTCGAATCGCTTCCATAGACGTGAAAAGCGAAACTTAGACCCCCGTTATCGTATCCGCCCGAGATATTGCCGTACCCTCGACTATTCGCATAGTTAAGGCACACCTCATTGTTGTTCGAGGCCCCGAAGAGCAGGAACGCAGAGCGATGGAAATCATAGGCTTCGTTCTCGCAGATGATGTTCTTCGAGCTGGCGTATTCGAATGCGAAGATGTGCGAGTTCTTGTAGCGGTTGTTGCGTGCCCCTATGTTCCTGATGAACCTAAGATTCGTACTGCCGACGATCTCGAAGACATTGCCGCCGGTCCCGGGGTTTCCTTGCGGAGGTTCGTTCACAAAGTCACCGCTTTCNNCTAGGTACAGTTCGTCATTTTGAATGGCTCCGCCGTCCCGTCGCCTTCCAGAAATGCTTGCCGCTCATGCCAGGCTTCGAGGGTGATCGGGGCATGGGCGGTACCCTTGGGGGCATTCCCACCGCGGCCGCAATTGATATTCAATAACCCGGTTCCGGTAGCGGGTTGGTACTTGCCGTCCAAAAGAAACACAGTGCATCCGTGGGCTCCAGGGCAATTCGCTGAAAGCATTGACATCACTTTCGTGAACGTCGCGAAGGGAGAGCTTTGCGCGCCGGTGTTCGCATCCGAACCGGTCGGCGAGATGTAGTAGGTCGGGATGAATGGGCGGGTTTTCCGANNCTATGGCGCTGGCGCCGTCGGAGGTCCGGTTGCCGGAAGTAAGGAAGTGGAAGACCGACTTGGCATCCGGGCAGTCCGTGCTGGGGCCCTGAGCCGCAGCGGTCTGCGCAACGTCAACCTCGTTCGCCAGAACTGATGCTGCGAACAGCGCCAGCAGCACAAGCATTGAGAGTAGCTGCCCCATAGGGTCGCAATAAAATCAAACACCACCTGCTTGGTGGTTCCCCCTGCCACAGCATGAAATTTACCATGGTCTACTGGTGAGTTTTCGTGATGCTGGCTCACAGGTAGGCATACTTGGTCCCAGGCGTTGATGAGGCTGCGGACTCGGTGACTTCCAACATCCTTACTTGCACATCGGATCGCAGGCATCAGGGTTCGCAAGCCAGTTCAGGGCTGAATCCTGCATGCTGATTGGCAACCAGCAGCAATGTTGACAGCTGGTGCCTGGGGCTCAATCGGATGGAATGGCCCGGGGGGTCACGGACAGCCGTCAGTACCGGGCTCAGTGAAAGCTGCTTGGCCCATCGAGCCGATCGATCTGGGGCGACTACCTCGCGCCCCCGCTGGGCCTGGGACCTAGGGAAGCTCGCAGCCATTCTGATTCACGTTCAGTCGGGCCCCGACATCAGACAGCGATTTCCCTGCCTGATCATTCAATCCCGGGACGGTCGCACCCAGAAACGCGAATTGTCCGGTCGAAGTCCAAAGCTTGGTGGTGGTCAGTACTCCCTTGGAATACTCATCCACTACGGTGGCACCGATGTTCTGGCCCGCGATCGTCGAACTTGCCGGGATCCAGAGATAACACGTTCCCATCTGCGGATTGGTGGTTTGCTGGCCCGAGACACTCAAATTGGCTGCCGCGAAGTTGATCGCATTGTTATAAGCCAAAACGTTGCTGAATGATCCGGACCACGTTCCTCCGTTACTCTCATTCACTTCGAGACCATAGCCTGTGGTGAAGCCGACCACCAGACTGTTCGAGATGCTCTGACCGGTGTAGGTGCCCGCACCCAAGTTGGCCGTCTCCGCGTCGAAATCGAAGCCGCTCACGGCCGAAGCATTGCCGAAAAGACTGCAATTCGCGCAGCTCATATTATAGGAGCTGCGATAGTAGGCTCCGACCTCCTGGGGATTCACCACTACCAGGTTGACATAGGAGTCATTGTTCGGCTCGGACGCCAGCGCGGTATATCCTAAATGGTCATCCGAGCGGGCGCCATAGGCAAGGTTGACTGCTACATCGCCGAGGAACTGGTTCAGGGTCGGCCCGTTTCCAGCATTGTCCTCGTTGTTGAACCCGACCGTCGCGGNNACACGTGAAAGGCAAAGCTCAGCCCTTGGTTGTCATAGCCGCCTGAAATGTTGCTGTATCCCTCGCTATTCGCATAGTTGAGACATAGGTCATTATTGTTCGAGCCTCCGAAAAGCATGAATCCGGCGCGATGAAAATAATAGGCCTCGTTCTGGCAAATCAGATTGTTCGAGCTGCCGTATTCGAACGCGAAGACTTGGGAGTTCTTGTAGCGGTTGTTGTGTGCGCCGATATTCTTCACGAAGGTCAAATTTGTACCGCCGATGATCTCAAAAACGTTTCCGCCGCTCCCCGTGTTTCCGGCCGCGGGCTCGTTGGCAAAGTCGCCACTTTCGGCGTGCAGACCGGCGATCGTCCAATAGGCACAGCTCGTCATTTTGAACGGCTCCGCGCTGCCGTCGCCTTCCAAGAATGCTTGCCGCTCATTCAAAGCTTGAATGGTGATAGGGGCACTGGCAGTGCCGTTTGGCGCATTCCCACCGCTGCCGCAATTAATATTCAAGAATCCCGTTCCAGTGCCTGACTGGTAGGTGCCGTCCTCTAGATAAACGGTACATCCGCTGGCTCCAGGGCAATTGGCTGAAAGGGTGGACATGACCTTCGTGAAAGTCCGGAAGGGAGCGCTTTGCGTGCCCGCATTCGAATCCGCCCCGCTCGGAGAGATGTAGATCGCCCCTGCTACAGGAGTCGTTGGCGTCGGGGCGGGAGCCGGCGCAGGAGCGGGTGCGGTTGGG
>PKYX01000141.1:3257-5710 GCA_003132825.1 Acidobacteriaceae bacterium | reverse complement strand
GTGCGTCGGGGCTTTCGGGTTGATGTCTTCAAAGGCGTAGGTGTGTTCGTCCTCATACACCTTCTTCGCGGGGGTTTCGCCCCGGATGACGCGGCAGAACAAGCAGTCGCTCATGGGATTTTTCGTCAGGCTCCAGCGGTCGATCGTAAAGCAAGCTACGCTCCCAACTATACTAGCGGGGCGCAGGTATGGTGCCAGGGGATTTCGGTCAATTTCGCGCTGGGCGCGGAATGAGTAAGCTGAGTGGATCTCGCTAAAGACACAAGCCTGAGACGACAGAAAACCTGGGACGACAGAAGCCCGGCAGTGAGTCTTATCGACAGAAGTTCTGGATCTCGGGCGGAGGCGGAGCGGGTATGGCGTCGAGCTCACCCGTCCAGCCGGTGCATCCCCGGGCGGTGACGACGCGGTTTGCCGTCTGCTCGAGCTCGTGGGCCTTCGATTTAGCCTCATCCAGTTGGGTGCTGCCGAGCTCGGCCTGGAGTTGCGCCAAGGCTGTGGCCACCGCTGCGGACTGATTGCCGGCGTCGTAGCTCATCAGCAGCCAAGTGTAGGCCTCGGACTTATCCAGATTCGCGCCTTGCCCCTGCTTGAGGAGCTGGCCGAGTTGCTGTTCCGCCTGCGGCAGGCCCTGCATGGCAGCCTTGCGGAACCAGTTCGCGGCCGCCGGATAGTCCTGTCGCTCCAGCTTGACTCGGCCCAGAAGATATTCGCCAAAGGGATCACCGTGCGCCGCAGATTTCTGCAGCCAGCGGCTGGCTTCGTTCAGGTCGCGCGGGACCGCGCTCGAAAGAATCAGACGGCCCAGGAGCCACCCGCCCACTGGATCATCCTGTTGCGCGGCTTTCTTGTACCAGGACGCCGCTTGTCCCGGATCCCGGGTGATGATGGTGCCGGTGTCGTAGAAATAGCCCAACAAGACCTCGGCGGGCGGATATCCCAGATCAGCAGAGTGGCGAAGATACCCGAGGGCGCCTTGCTCGTCGCGACCCGAGCCCACGCCGCTCAACGCATTCATGCCCAGCTCGAACAGCCGTTCCGGACTGGGCGATTGGGCATAGCTCGAGCCCAGGCCGAGCACGAAACTGACCAAGAGCAGAGCAAAGACACGATGGCGCATGACGGCCTCCCGACCCTTCATCGTCTATAGTTCCGGGCCTGGAGTCAAAGCACTTTGGTCATCGGGGCGTTCTCAGCAGGGCCGGTCGCAGCGATTGTGCCTGGAAGTAGCTTCGGATGGGGGAAGCCTGACCCTCGCCGGCTTCCCTAGTCGAGTCGGACCAGAAAGATAGCTCCTTCGGGCGTGGTCGTGTCGTGAGCGACTTCTTCGGCTCGTTGGCGGTCGTCATCGAGAACCCTTACCCGTACCCACCAGTCCCCGGTGGGGCTGCTGAATCGCAGCACCCGGGCAGTGCGGTAGCGGTGGGCGAGTCGGTCGACCAGCTGGTTAGCCGCATCCTCGCCATCGAAGGCGCCGATCTGTACCGCCCAACGTCCGCCGGCGTTCAGGGGGACCGGAGTCTCGAGCACTTCGACCCGAATCAGGGCGACACCAGGCTGCCACACATCAACTCGCTTCGCTGCGGCCAAGGACAGATCGAGGATGCGGCCGGAGATGAATGGTCCGCGGTCGGTGATACGGACCAGAGCCGAGTGGCCGGTCTTGATATTGGTGACGCGCACAATCGAGCCCAAAGGGAGGGTGCGATGGGCGGCCGTCATGGCATTCATGTCATAGATCTCGCCATTTGAGCCGCGGCGGTTGTGGTAGGGCGCACCATACCAACTGGCCAAACCGGTCTCAACCGAGAGGGGCCGGGTGTCGGGGGGGACCGAGATCGGTTCCGCGCGCTGCCCGGCCGGAGGGCCGGGTTTTGCGGCCTGGGCCTCAGCCGTTTTCGGAGCTGGCTGGGCCGAGGGAGTTGCGGGCGCCGGAAGCGCGGGCGGAGATGGAACCGGGACGCGGGCTTGTTTCGCTCCGCCGCAGCCGGTCAGCAGAAAAGCCAAGAGGGCAACGATCGCTAGGGCAGCGAGAGAGGTGGCAGCCCGGACGAACTGCCGTGAGGAAACCGGGCAGCGCTCCCATGGCCGGCTCACTTGCCCGAGGCTTTGTGCTGATCCATGTAGTCGGCGAGCGCAGCCAGTTTTTCCGCCGCCACACGCAACGCCTTGGTCGAATGCTGGCGGACGGCGGGGACGACCTCGTCGTTCAAATACTTGACGAATTCCGCCGACTCCCGTTCCAGGCGCTCGGCGGCCTCTTCCACCTTGCGGTTGAAGTCGTTCATGGCTGTACCTCGAAGATTCGCATGCGAAAAAGATCACGTCGCAGCTTGCAGATGCTAGAGAGCCATCATTATTTCGTGCCCGGAGGCGGGGGTCAACCCGGGGCATCGGGACCGCCACCCCCTGACCGATTTAGGCTAAAATCACGGGCATGCGGAATCGCGGCG
>PKYX01000141.1:0-3155 GCA_003132825.1 Acidobacteriaceae bacterium | reverse complement strand
CTCGCCCATCTCGAGCAACTTCACTTGGACGAGTACTCTCTCGGAGATTTCGAGAGCGAGTTGAACGGCCAGACCCTGGTCGTGACCTATACCATCACCATGCGGGGCAAGGCTGGAGCCCAGGCCTTGCCGGCGGCTCCGGTCCGCATGATGGCGGTCTGGCAGCAGCAGAAGCCGGGCTGGATGGCGATTGCCCATGCCGTGATTGGACCGGTCGGGAACTAGCGGCGACGGGGTCGCGGGTCTTCCGTCCAGTCTTCCGGCCGCACTCCAGGCTCGACTCCGACGATCGACGATTGACCGCATGACAGCGCCGCGCAAACTGACGCTTGGGAGTGCTCGCGGACGCGAGCTGCTCCGCCGGAGTTTGCTCGCCTGGTACGACACCCATCGGCGCGATTTGCCCTGGCGGCAAGATCGCGATCCCTACCGGGTCTGGCTTTCCGAGATCATGCTTCAGCAGACACGCGTGGCGGCGGTGCTTGACCACTACCAGGCGTTTCTGCGGCGTTTTCCGACGATCGAGAAATTGGCGGCGGCGCGGGAAGCTTCGGTGCTGGCGGTATGGAGCGGGTTGGGCTATTACCGCCGGGCCAGAATGCTGCATGCGGCCGCCAAGGAAATTGTAAGGGAGCACGCCGGCAAGTTCCCGAGCACCGCCGAGCAATGGCGCCAGCTGCCCGGCATCGGACGGTACACCGCCGCCGCCATTGCCAGCATCGCCTGCGGCGAGCCGGTGGCAGTCGTGGACGGGAACGTCGAGAGAGTCCTCGGGCGCCTGCTCGACCAGCATCTGGCCGGCGAGGGTCTGTGGCAGGCGGCGGGCGAATTACTGGCCGCCCGGAGGCCGGGAGATTTCAATCAGGCGATGATGGAACTAGGGGCGACCGTGTGCCTCGCTCGCCAGCCGAGGTGTTTGGTCTGTCCGGTATTTCGCTGCTGCGCCACCCAGGGAGATGTGGAAAAACGCGGGCCGAAACCGAAGCAGAAGAAGCGGGAGATTCACTATGCGCTCGACTGCCAGGACGGCTCCGTGTTCCTGACCGAACGGCCGGCCGACGCAGCGCTGATGCCGGGTATGTGGGAACTGCCGGAGATCTCAAGCCAGGATGACCCGTCGAGCGCCTGGCTCACCTTGCGACACTCCATCACCACGACCGATTACGTCGTGCGGGTCAGGCGGGCGCGAGCCTTTCCGGAAACCAAGGGACGATGGATTCTGAGGCGCCGTCTGCGCACGCTTGCGCTCACCGGGCTGGCGCGGAAGATTCTGCGAGCCGCGGGGTTTGAGGAATAACCACGAACTGTCGGGGTCGGCGCTCCGGGCACGGGGCGGGGTCACGGGGGTCGAAAAAGTTGGTATTTTCTTCTCGAGTGAGTGCATCTGTCCGCGTTCTTTCCCTAGAATAGAAGGGAGAGCATGAGGAGGACTTACATGGGCGCACTGTCCGCGGGAGCTTCGGCTCCGGACTTCAGCTTGTCGACCACCCAAGATGAGAAGTTTTCCTTGCGCGAGGCTTTGGCCCGCGGGCCGGTGGTGGCCGCCTTTTTCAAGATCTCGTGCCCAGTTTGCCAGTATGCCTTCCCCTTTCTCGAGCGCATCTACCAGGCGCATGGCAACCGGAGCATGACCTGGGTGGGCGTTTCACAGAACGACCAGAAAGACACGTTGGCCTTCCTGAAACAGTACGGCGTCACTTTTCCCGTGCTGCTCGATGACCCCGACAGATTTGCCGTGTCGAATGCCTACGGGCTGACCAACGTGCCCACCATTTTCTGGATTGCGCAGGATCAAACGATTGAGATGGCAAGCGTCGGCTGGTCGCGCCAGGATATCGTAGAGATCAGTCGCAGGGCGGCTGCCGCTGCCGGGGATGAGCTGGTGCCGGTGTTCGAACCGGACGAGCAGGTGGCCGATTTCCGCGCGGGTTGAGGATCCAGAAACTAGCCCGCAGGTTGCGGGACCCAGCAGAATTTGGGCGAGNNCGATCTTCGCGGCTTTCGTTCGCGGGGCGGCGCCGCCGAAACCGGTGCGGTCGCCGGTCGTTCCGGTGCGGCTCTCCGGTCTTGCCCTTGCCGCCATGCAGAAGATCAATCCGGAACGCATTCGGGCGCACGTGCGATTTTTGTCGCATGACTTGCTCGAAGGCCGCGGTACCGGACAGCGCGGAGGCGACATTGCGGCCGAGTACATGGGCACACAATTCGCCCTCGATGGGTTGAAGCCGGCAGGCGACAACGGAACCTACATGCAGAAAGTCCCCCTGGTCGGAGTGACCACACTGCCCGAGACGACGTTCTCTCTCGAACCGGAGAAGGGCCCTGCGCTCGATCTGAAATTGCTCGATCAGTATGTGGGCTACAACGAGACGCAGCAGTCCACATCGCCGGTCGATGCACCGATCGTCTATGTGGGTTACGGGATCGACGCTCCGGAATATCACTGGGACGATTACAAGGGCGTCGACGTGCGCGGTAAAGTGCTGCTGATGCTGGTGAATGAGCCACCTTCGGATGACCCGAAGTTCTTCGCGGGCAGGGCGCTGACCTACTATGGGCGCTGGACCTACAAGTATGAAGAGGCGGCGCGCAAAGGCGCGGTGGGCGTGATGCTGGTTCACCAGACCGATATGGCCAGCTATCCGTGGGAAGTGGTGCGGAACTCGAATTCGGGAGAGAAGTCCTATCTCAAGATCGAGAACACGCCCAAGCTGACTGTGGCTTCGTGGGTGCAACTGGATGTCGCGAAACAGCTGGCTTCGATGGCGGGGTTCGACCTCGACCAGATGATGACGGACGCCGGTTCCAGCAATTTTCATCCCCGGGCCCTGGCGGTGCGGTTGAAGGCGCATATGGTCAGCAAGATTCGTCCTTTTTCGTCGAACAATGTGATTGCCATGCTGCCCGGATCGGACCCCGCGCTGAAAAACGAAGCGGTGATCTACACCGCGCATTACGATCATTTGGGCATTCGTCCTGATATGCCCGGGGACAACATTTACAACGGCGCGGATGACAACGCCACGGGCTGCGGTATTTTGCTCGAACTGGCGCACGCCTATTCCCTGGCGGCGCAGAGGCCGGCGCGGTCCATCCTGTTTGCGTCGGTGACCGCGGAAGAACAGGGATTGCTGGGTTCAGAATACTTGGGAAAG
>PKYX01000083.1 GCA_003132825.1 Acidobacteriaceae bacterium | reverse complement strand
AGGAAGGCGAAATTTCCGTAGATCTTCCCCGTTTGATACAAGATTTCGGGGTCGTCTGGAAAAAGACGGTTCAACTTCATCGCCACTTCCACGGCTTGGCTGTCGCGCCTGAGTCCGGTGTAAGCCCGCTCCAATTGCAAACCGCACATGCGCCTTACTTCGGCATCCGCTTACTGCTTGAAGCCCTTCTCCAATCCCGGCAAGGCCTCAGCGAATCGCCCTAGCTCGGCCTGCGCCATGCCCAGCAGACTGTCCAGTTTCGGCAGGCTCGGCTTCAACCTTTGCGCGGTTTGGACCTCGCCCACCGCCCGCTCATAGTCACGCAGCTTGAAGTCGATCACGGCCAGTGTGGCATGGACTTCCGCTATGCCTGGTTCAAGCTTTGCCAACTTCTCATAGTCGGTTTGCGCCTCAGCATATCGCCCTGCCGCCAGCGCTTGCTGCCCTGCAGCCGCATAACGCGCGGACGCATCCCCACTGTTGGTCTGCGCGAACGCCAGCGCCGCGGATACACAACCGGCTGCCAGCGCCCAGCTTGGTCTGAATCTTTGGCCCACCATGATCGAAGTGTATCTCCTGCACAGAAAACTCCGCCACGCCAGAGTGGCGTGGCGGAGTTGCAGGGCAGCACAAAGTGGTTTGTCAGAACGTCAGTTTTCCACTGAGTTGAAGGATACGGGGCGACGACGACTGTGTAGTTTGCCCAAAGTTGGCAGCACCCACGCCACTGGAGATGGTTTCGTTGCCGCCCGATCCCGCAGTGATCAGGGCGCCCACGTCACCGGCGTATTGGTGATGGTTAAAAGTGTTGAACGTATCCACGTGGATCGCGAATTTGACCCGTTCGCCGAGGAACAGGTTCTTACCGAAACCCATATCCCAGTTGTTGATGCCCGGCTGGCGCAGGTAGTTGCGCGCTGTGTCGCCATACACACCGAGCGCAGGTTGGGTGAAGCAGGCCGGGTTCACGCGCTGGAACTGGGCCGTCAGATTCGCGTGGATGTCGCAGCCCGGCGTATAGCTTGCCCGCTGGAACTGAGTGTCGAGCAGACTATTGATATCGTTGGCAGTGATACTGTATGGGAACCCAGTCTGGAAGGTAGTGATGCCGGTTATCTCCCAGCCGCCAACCAGCAGGTNNGGCCCGGCCGACTCCGCCCGCCAACTTCTTGCCGTGCCCAATTGGCAGTTGGTATACGAAGCTCGACACAAACCTGTGATCGACGTCGAAGTCTGAGGGGCCGTAGTCCAACGACGGGTCATGGTTGTCCATGGTGCCCTGGTAGCCGCTGCCGGTGGCGCCAACTCCGGCCGCCGCCGACTTGTCGTCCATGCTCTTGGCCCAAGTAAAGACCGAGGTCACGGCCAGGTCGCCGGCTCGATGTTCGAACTTGACGTTCATTGCGTTGTAGTGGGAGTAGCCGTGCCAGTCGCTGTCGATGTAGAACCCGTTGAAGTTCGGATACGGCAACCGGCTCGCCACAGTGCAGGGGGCTTGGGTTATGTTGATGTAGATGCCGCTGGCATTCTGGGCCTGGCAAAAAGCCAGACTCGAGGCCGGGATGCTGTTGGGCTGAGCGATATTGCGCCGGTCCAGCAGATGGACAGCGTGGGTTCCGATGTAGTTCACCTCGAGGGTCGTGGCCCTGGCAATCTCGCGCTGAACCGAAAGGTCCCAGGACTGGACGTAAGGATTGATGGGATTCTCCGACTCGATGACGGCAATGAACGACAGCGTCGACTCGGGGAACGGCCCCAGTGTGGAGTAACTCGGGAACAATTGGTTGCTGAACTTGGGAAGAGTAGAAACCGAACCGGGGGTGAGATTGTTGCGGATGCTGTAGGGGTATATGTCCGCTGAGTCGTCAATTTCGCGCCCTTCAGCCGAGTCGAAGAAGATTCCGTAGCNNAAAACCGAATCTTGGAGCGAACGGTTTCTTCGAGCCGGGGTGCGGCACGGAGCCGCAATACCTCAGGATGGGGCCGCCGTTCAAACCAACTCCCGGAGCGACCCCGTCCGTCGTTAGCGCTGGGTCGGCGTAGCACAGTCCCCCTTCCGGGTTGGACGTATCGAGCCAGAAGAAGTGGTTGTGCGCTTCATAGACCGCTGCGCGGTAGTCCCAGCGCAGGCCCAGGTTGAGGGTCAGTCTTCGGGTCACCTTCCAGTCATCTTGCACATAGGGAGCAAAATAGTTGAAGACGTGGGTCTGAGGGTTGCCGGCCGTATTCGTCGGACTCAAGGGACCGGGCACAAATCCGCCTACGCTCGAATAATATCCGAGCATCATATCGGCAATGGAATTGCCGGTGCCGCACAGAGAGGTAGCGGCCCCACCGTTGACAGACACCGGCGCGTTGGGACAGCCGGGACCGTTGGTCGCAATCAGCGACGAACTGAAACCCCAGTCGCCATAGAAATCGTCGTCCAGGTTACGAGTCAGGCGCAAGCGGCGAATGTCGAAGCCCAGTCCAATGGTGTGCTTGCCGTGAATCGAGGTGAACGAATCGGCAAACTCCCACGCCGGCTGATCGGATCCGCTGTAGGAATTGA
>PKYX01000329.1 GCA_003132825.1 Acidobacteriaceae bacterium | reverse complement strand
AGCCGATTTTGAGGCATTCCCAAGGCGATATCGGCGTCGCTGATTCCGTCAACCTAATTTGGCCCACTTTGATCATCTAATTTGGCCCCCCACGTTGGTTGTTAGGCTCGTAGAAATATCAGCAGCAGTCGGGGCTGTGGGAAAAGTGGGAATCGCGCGGGTTGTGCGCGATTTCCAAGGGCGGTGGGAAGCGAGGAAAACCTGCTTTTGGTTTTCCTCGCTTCCCACGGACCGGCTTTTTCCACAGCCCGGCGGCCGCCGCGTTTTGGTTTTTGAAAAAAACATGGATCGACACTTAGCTCCTGCGGACTCCAAGCCCGCGTCCCGATCAGAACATCGGCGGCGGTGTTGCCCCCTCCGGATCGAACACGTGTTCAAACGGAAGGTGTTCGCCGGGCTTCTTGGTACCCAAGTTGACCTCGAACTCGGTGGGATTGCTTCCCAGGTTATCTAGCGTCACGATGTCCGCCAGCCTGGTTTCTACCCACTTCCGTCCTTCTTGATGCTCGTCCTGGTGGCATCGTCCAATCTCGAGAGCTCGCCGGAATGCCGTATCGTGGTCCTCACTTAAGAAGAGGTAAACCGATTCCTTCCAGCCACGTAACCCTTCTTTTCCTTCCGCCATGACGGCCCAACGAAGGTGAGCGCGATACCATTGTTTCGTAGTCATTTCTTGCCGCCTTTCTTCTTCTCCAGGGTTCTCCGGAAACGATAGGATTCCGTGCCGGTCTCGATGATGTGTGCTTGATCGGTCAGCCGGTCCAGCATCGCTTTGCAGAGTCGCGCGTTCGGGAACATCGTGGTCCACTCCGAGAAGGGAAGATTCGTGGTGACGATCACGGCCGCTCTTTCGGCTCTTCCCGCAATGATCTGGAATAACAACTCGGCGGCTGTTTCTGGCATCGCCACGTACGCCAGTTCGTCGATGACGATCAACTCGTATCGTGTCCACCGTTGCGTGACCCGATTGAGTTCATTGTTGTTCTTGGCTTCGATCAGTTCGTTCACCATCTCTGCCGCGGTGGTGAAACGCACTCGCTTCCTCTGACGGCAAGCGTCCACCGCCAGTCCGGTCGCCAAGTGGGTTTTGCCCGTTCCTGTTTCCCCAAGAAAAATGATCGGCTCACTACGCTGCAAGTAGCCGCCCTCGGCCAGGTTCCGCACCACCGCAACCGGAATGTGCGGGGCATCGCCGAACGCGAACTCCTCCAGCGTCTTCACTTTGGGAAAGTGCGCCTCCTTGATGCGGCGCGCCACGGTGTTGCGTTCTCGCTCTTCCACCTCCATCCCCAGCAACACTTCCAGATAGCTGAGATGACTCTGCTTCGCTTTGACGGCTTGTTCCGCTACCCCTGCGAACTGTCCTCCGATCGCGGCCAACTGCAGTCGTTTGGCATACTGCCGAATCGTGGCCTGTTGCACAGAAACCGTGGCGGCGCTCATTGAATCACCCCCCGGGCGGAATATCTTTCCAGCAACTGGTCGTAGTTCGCCGTCGTGGGTTGCGGTCGGTCATAGGATCGCAAGACCCCGATGTCGACCGCTTCGCCCGCTGCGCGCTTCCCGCTTGCTTCCGCGGTCAACAGCAGACGCAAGGCCTCGACGTCGAAACAACTCAGGTCCAGAGCTTTCTCCAGCGCTTCCTTCAGCGCTGGATATCCATACTGACGACCCAGCAGCAGCGCCTCGATCATGGCTCGAGTTCCATCTTGTTTGCCGCGGCGTTGCTTCAGCATCTCCCAATAACGATCGAAGCTTGCCGGCCAGCGCCCCTGTGCCCGCCACTGCTCCAGCGGTGTCGAACCCGCGAAAGCCCCGGGCTTCTTCGTCAGCGCGTCCAAGTAGTGCTCCAAGTTCAGTATCTTCTGCTGTCGGTTGAAACAGCGTTCGTGTCTGGCTACACACTTTCCCTGGTGCCATATCTCCACGTACGCCGAGTGCACCTTGGCTTGCACTTCCACGCCCACCGGAACTGGAACCGAATAGAAGTTGGTCAGCACCTTCACACATCCGCTCCCGTTCACCTGCGGAAAATGAACCGCCGCTAGATCAAAGCCTTCCTCCGCTAGGCCACCCAGGTGTTCTCGCTCCACCGCCATTCCTGCGCCTACCGACTGGCTCCGCTCGCCGATCCATCGCTCCTGGTCCCGCCTGGATTCTTCCCGCAAGTGGAGGTTCAGGGCCTCCCAGCTGGCCACTTGCGGGACCGGCACCATGTGATTCCGACGAAAATATCCCCCTTCTCCTTCCACTCCGCCCTTCTCGTGACCTTCTCCGGGGGTGCAGAACTCCGACTGAAAGCCCCAATGCGATCGGAAGGCGATGAATCGTATCGTCTCCTCCCGCCGGTGACCCCGCAGAATCTTCTTCACCGCACTCTTCAGGTTGTCATAACGAAGGGTTTTGAAAACTCCCAAGAAATAGGCAAACCCCAGTTCGTGTGCTTCCAAAAACGCTTGCTGGCTGCTGTGCGGAAAGGCGCAATGGAAAGCTCCTCCACTGGCCATGCTGCGCATGCAAAATACGTAGGCCTTCTCTCGCTCTCCGCCGATATCGGCGTACGCTTCATACCAGTCCACCTGCGCTTCCTGCCCCCAGGCGTAAGACTGCGGAATGAACGTCTCGTGCTTGACGAGTCCCAGCTCAATCTTCCGCTCGCGAACATAGCGACGAATCGAGGATTCGGCGATGCTAACTTCTGGAAGTTCCTCGCGGATCCGCGACCAGATCCGATGTGCCGTGTGTCGTTGCTTTCGGGGCGCGTTCTCGTCCGCCTGCAGGATTGCTTCGATGAAGGGCTTCGCCGGTTCTAATCTTGGCTTGCCTCGCGTGCTGATCTTTCGCTCTCGCGGAATGGCATCCCCTAGCGCTTCGCGTACCATTCGCCGGTGAATCCCAAGCTTCCTTGCCACCCCTTTTATCGTCCCCTCGCCGTACTCGTACTCCCGTCGAATCTGTTCGAATAGCTCCACTTTGGCTCTCCTGTCCAATCGGGTCTCCTCCCGGGCTTGCAAGCCCGAACGAGATCCACGGTATATGGTTCTCTCCTAGGGGGGCCAATTTAGATGATCGTTGGGGGGCCAAATTAGAGTATCGAAATCACGCTGAGATCAGACGGAACTCGATCGGGATCGGGAGAGTTGTCGCAGAGGACAGTAACCGGAACGCCACCCTTTGCGTCTGCAATGGGCAACCGTTGCACAGCGTCGGTGATGTCGAAGTCAAACTCGTCATAGCCGCCCTTATGCGTTCCGACCAGCAAAGAGCCGATCCAAAGCGTGGTCGTCTGGCCCGCACCCTGAAAGTTCAGGATGGTTCGCCCCTCGACAAAGGGATTACGCAAAGAAAGCCGCGTACGGTACCATCCTTGGCCACGAAAATAAGGTTTGTCAGGGTCGCAGGCGTCATCCGCATTGAAGCAGTGAGGAAGAACAGTGGACTGCCACAGACCGCTCGGTTCGGGATGCCAAACCTCGCCGATGACGGCGATCGGGCCACGACGGAATTCCCACCCTGCATCCAGCCTCTTGACGGGTTCGACCGCTCCGTCTTCTCGAGGTCGAGGCACCATGGCACAGGCGCGCGATGAAGCGGAGAGCAGTAGGCCGGCGGTGGAAATGGACGCAGTCAGCAGGAATTGCCGTCGCGTCGGGTGGAACAAGAGGCCCTCTTTCCGAAAGTCAGCAGCTTCGCGGCTACTGCTCTGCTTGGCTCGGCGGGCGGCGGAAACTTGCTAACCGTGGCCAGTCCGTAAGATTCTAGGCAACGACTGTGCCTCCCCCACCAAAGC
>PKYX01000519.1 GCA_003132825.1 Acidobacteriaceae bacterium | reverse complement strand
CTCGCCCGCCGCGGCCGCGGCCGGCACACCTCGTATTGCCCAATCGAAATTTCACCCGCTGCCCTCGCCATGTGCCGGCGCGAGCTGGGCGATATCGATTCCATCAGCATCGTGGGCTTCGAACGGGAGTATCTGGATGGCCTTCAGGAAGTGGCCGCCCGGCGGGAGGACGGAGAACATTTGCTGGTGCTGTTCTTGGGCAGCACCATCGGAAACTTCGATCGACCGGCAGGTGCGAGGTTCCTCCGCGAACTGCGCGCAATCCTGCAGCCGGGAGATTCGCTGTTGCTAGGCACTGATCTTGAAAAACCTCTTCCTCAATTGCTGGCCGCATATGACGATCCGCTCGGCGTCACCCGTTCGTTCAACCTCAACCTGCTGGCCCGAATCAACCGGGAGCTGTGCGCCAATTTCAATCTGCACTGGTTCGAGCATGTCGCCAAGTTCAATTCGCAAGCGCGCAGCGTCGAGATGCACCTTCGATCCCGGTGCAAGCAGAACGTGACCATTCGCGGGGCGGGACTGTCGGTTGGGCTGCTGGAGGAGGAAACCATCTGGACCGAAAGCAGCCACAAGTACTCCCGGGGAGAGGTGTTTCAGATCGCTGAAAGTAGCGGATTCCGCTGTCGAGCGCAATGGGTCGATGAGGAATGGCTGTTTTCTGAGAATCTGCTGATTGCCGAGTGAAACGGAAGGCAACCAGGTCCATCAGCCGTCAGTGGGCGCTTTCGAGCTTCTCTGCCATCTCGAGCATCTTGGTAACGCTGGTCCAATTCCTGCCCGTCCCTGAGATCTTCAGCGCCCTTTCAATGACCGCCATTTGCAGTTTCGAGCACCCGATGCCGTTCGGGTAATAGGTGTAGAGTTCCCTTCCGTCGATCCGCAGCTCCTCGGGATCGGTCTTGATGCGAAGCAGACGCTCCCGAGCCTCCGCGGCGGGAGCGCTGGCGAGGAATGTAACCAAGAGTTTGCTGGGATCGATGCCGGGCCGCGCCGCAAACGGATTTCTGATAATCGCACTTCTCAACTCGGAAGCGGTGCGAACTACCACATCACAGCGAAAGCAGAAGTTCCGCTCGATCCCGTTTCCGATGCGCTTGGCCAGTCGAGCCAAGTCCTGCTCCTTGGTCTCGAAAATGACGTTGCCGCTCTGGATGTAGGTCTGTGGGTCGCGCAGCTTGAGAGACGCATAGAGCGCTCTCAGCGCGTCCATCTTGACGCGGTTGCGGTTCCCCAGATTGACGCCGCGAAGCATCGAAATCACCACCGTCATAGGCAAGCTCGACGATTCAGGACTATCAAGAGTGGGGGAAAAGCCGCTCACATCACAAATCCCGCAAACCGGAGTCTTTCCACAAGCGCTAAAGCCATCCCTTGGTGCGCGCAATCCGCGCCGCTTCCACGCGATTGCTCGCTCCCAGCTTGCTAATGGCTTCCGATAAGTAGTTGCGCACGGTTCCCTCAGAGAGGCTGAGTTCGAGCGCGATGTCACCGCTGGTCCTGCCGTCTCCGGCCATGCGAAGCACTTGCCGCTCGCGGTCGGTGAGCGGGTCGGGCTCTGCCCATGCCTCAGTCGCCAGTTCAGGATCGATCACGCGCAATCCCTGATGCACTCGCCGCACCGCCTCGGCGAGCTGTTCAGCTCGCATGTCTTTCAGCAAATATCCGGACGCTCCCGCTTCCAGGGCGCGCCGCAAATATCCGGCCCGCGCGAAGGTGGTCAGAATAATTACGCGGGTTCCAATCCGCCGGCGCTTGAGTTCGGCGGCAACGTCGAGTCCGGTCATCTCCGGCATCTCAATGTCGGTGATGAAGACATCCGGCTTGTGTACCATTACGGCTTGCAGCGCCTCTCGGCCGTTCGGCGACCGGGATACCACGGATATGTCGCCTTCAATCTCGAGCAAAGCCGCGAGCGCGCCGAGGACCATGCCCTGATCTTCAGCAATCCCCACCCGAATCGTCTTGCGTCCTTCTTTCGCTGGGGGGGTCAATGGCTGCCATTCGCTTTCGCGGGCGTTAAGGGAAACTGGATGCTCAGCCGGGTCCCGCCGCCGGTCTCGCGTTTGAGGGTTCCGCCCAGGGCCTCGATTCGTTCCCGCATGCCGCGCAGGCCGTTGCCTTCATCCTGAGAACCCCCGCGCCCGTCATCCTGAACTTCGAGCAGGCACCTGCCGTTGAGAGGCGCCAGGCGCAGCGAGCAATTGCGCGCCTGGGCATGGCGCACCACGTTGGTGACGGCTTCCCGCACAATTAACGCCACCACGCTTTCCTGGACGGGCGTTAGGGCGATTTCGGCGGATTCGGTCTTCACCGAAACGCCCGCGGTCTCGAGCGTGGCTTTCGCCTGCGCAAGTTCCGCATCCAGGTTGTGGGCGCGATAGCCGCGGATCGTGCTCCGGACCTCGCTCAGGGCCTCGCGGGAGGTCCGTTCGACATCGGCGATTTCCGCTTTGGCCCGCTGCGGGTCGCGATCAATCAGTTTCCCCGCCAGCTCCGACTTCAGAATGATGACCGACAACGTGTGTCCCAGCACATCGTGCAGGTCGCGCGCGATGCGCTCGCGTTCGGCAACCTTCGCCAAATGCTCGATTTCCTCTTTGGCCATGCGGAGGGTTTCATTGGCCCGGTTTCTCTGGGCGAAGAAAATATTGCCGGCGCCGATCACCAGGGCAAAGCCGCCGGCGTATACGAAAAACCAGATCGACAGGTGCAGGAGCCAGGTTTCAAGGCCGGCCAGCCCCACAATGAGTGCTATCAACTTCAGGGCGCTTGATTCCGTCTCAACCATGAAGGGCGCGAACGAGCACCCGTAGATGAAAAAAGTAGCCGCCCCAGGATTGATCGGTGCGAGCCCAAGGCCGAGCAGCACGATGCCCGCGAGATAATACAGGGACCGGGCACGGCTGCCCCAGAACATGGCGAAGAAAAAGAACAGGAACAGAGCCCCGCCCAACCCATCCGCCAACCAAATTTTCGCGGAGGTATGGTCAAGTGCTGGCTGCAGAATAAAGAAGGCGAACCAGGGAAGCCAAATGAGGGGGATCCATCGCTGGTCCTTGTTGCTGGGGAAATACCGATTGGGAATGCTCTTCATGGTGGTCCGCGCTGCAAGATTTCTGGCCGCTCTTCAGGCCCTGCCTCTATTTTAAGCTGTTTGTCTCCGGTCTCTTACCCTGAAAGATCCAGCTGATTCCATAAGCGAGTACGGCGGCGGTAGGAATCAAAACCACCAACAAGTCCAGCTTGCCCATCGCGACCAGCAGAGCACAGCCGACGAGAATCAGGGTCCAGGTAGCGGATTGTGAAAGCTTCTGATCCATTTTCATTCTCCTCAATGGTTTGCCGGGATCAGCCATCGATGACCTAGCCATAGAGCTTCGCTTCGTCGCGCTGAAAACCGATCCGGGCCACGCCCAGGCAAATGAGCGCAAACCCGATCAAGAACTTCCAGTGCGTCCAGCTCGATTCCTGCTGCCCGGCACGCAGAATATCGAGCGCCAGTTGGGCCAGATGGTAGGGGGGCAGAAATACCGCAATCCGCTGCACCACGCGGGGAAGGAACATGAAGGGAATCCACAATCCCGAAGCGAAGGAGAGCGGCAGATAAATCAGGTTGATGACCGCAGGCGCTGAGTTCGGGCCGATGAAGTAGCCGATCGCCAGGCCCATGGCGCTGAAGGGAATGGAACCCGCGACCAGCGTGCTCACGAGTTTCGCCGTTTCGGGCAGGGACAGCCGGACTCCTCCCACGCAGACGCCGAGCAACAGCAAAAGCAAGACGACCGAGGCGCTGAAGATCGTGCTCATCACCACCTTGGCCACGAAATAGGCAAACGGAGGCATGGGGCTGGCGCGCTTCACTTGCAGCCACCCTAGGCCGCGCTCCGCGGCCAGGCCCGCGGCCACGCCGAAAAGCGAGGCTCCCATTACACCGAAGGTGCCGTAGGTCGCAATGAGGTACTTGCTGGTGCTCACGTTGCCAATGGTTTGCCTCCCCATCACCAGCCCAAACAGGACGTAAAACATCAGGGGAAACAGGATGACCGAAAACGAGTAGCGGGGGATCCGAAGGTTTTTCAGAAACTCGTACTTGGCTTCCTTCATGTAGATGCGGACCAGTCCCCCGGCTGGTCGCACAAGCGCGCCGTTTGTCCATGTCGTCGTAGTTGCCATCGCATTCACCTCGCTGCCCTGTCAGATTGATCACGATTCCCTGGTTTCTTGTCATCTCGCGTCAGCGCCAGAAACGCCTCTTCCAAACCGGCGCTCGTGACTTCTACGCCGGAGAGCTGCTGATCGCGCGTCAACAGTTGGCGCAGAACCGGCTCGGCCTCGGCCACATGGATCTCGAGCGCCTCCCGGTCCTGGCGGGCATCGAGCACCCCCGCCATGCCGCGCACCTCGGCTAGGTCAAGACTGCTGACACAACGAATACGCCGTCCGGCAGTCCGCGCCTTAATCTCCGCCGGGGTCCCTTCGACAATCACTTTGCCTTGGTTGATCACCACGACCCGGTCGGCCAGTTCGTCCGCCTCCTGCAGGTAGTGCGTCGTCAGCAGGACGGTCTTGCCGCGGGCAATCAGCCTGCGGATCTCCTGCCACAGCATTCGGCGCGCTTCGACGTCGAGTCCGACGGTGGGTTCATCGAGAAACAGAACGTCCGGGTCGCCGCACAACGCCAGCGCAAAAAGGACTCGTTGTTTCTGACCGCCCGAAAGATCGCCAAACGCGCGATCCTTGATATCTTCGAGGCCGGCGACGGCTAGGGTCTCGGCGAGCGGCAGGGGCTGCGGATAATAGCTCGCGAAGAGGTCGATGTGTTCCGCCACGCGCAGTGTTTCTGGAACCTTGGCAACCTGCAGCATGGCGCCGATGCGCATACGGACCTCAGGCTCGACCGGATTTCCGCCGAACACGGTCACTTGCCCGGCGGTTGGCCTCGCCAGTCCCAGCAGAAGCTTGATCGCGGTGCTCTTGCCCGCTCCGTTCGGACCGAGCAGTGCGACCAGTTCTCCCGCCTTCACCGCAAAATTCACATGCTCGAGTGCCCGCACATCCCCGTACTGCTTGCTGATTCCCTCGAGTCGGGCTACCACCGGCGCCTCCGCGGGATGGGCGCTCGATCGTCGTGAAGTTTCTGGCATTGCAGCAATCATCGTCGCCACCGTTCCTGCCGAACCAGCCCTCGGTCCGGCAAGTGTCATGATCGGTCAGCGAGGATCCCCCTGCCAGTGGAGATCATCACCGCTTTCTGATGACAAATGTCACCTCATCGCCTGCCTTTTTGTTGTTGCCCGGCAGGAGGCCGAGGTCGCCGGGTTATATAATTCCCGCCGGAGACTCCAGATTGGCCGGAGTTCACTCCCCGTCCGTTTTCTGCGCCGGTTGCAACCTTGTGATGAGGCCGGGGCAAGAGGCGCCGCGGTGCCGTGAGATCGACTTCAGCGAGAGAGGGACGGCGGGATGCGGATTCGGTCGGGAATTGAACTGGCAGGCTTGAGCGATATCGGCTGCCTGCGGGCGGACAATGAAGATCGCTATGCCTACTGGGAGCCTCCCGACGAAGCGCAGTTCAAACGCCGGGGCAGGCTGGCCATCATTGCGGATGGCATGGGCGGGTGTGAAGGCGGCCAGGAGGCCAGCCGCATCGCGGTCGAAACCGTCGAACGGGTATATGCAAGCGTCCGGGACGGCGATCCCCGATCGTGGTTGCTCGAGGGATTTCGGGCGGCCCACGACCGCATCCTGGAGCAGGCGTCCCGGCATCCCGAACTGCAAGGCATGGGAACGACTTGCACCGCCATCGTGCTGCGCGGCGGCAGTCTTTATTACGCTCACGTCGGGGACAGCCGCTTGTATCTGGTGCGCGACTCGAAGATCGACCGCCTCACCCGAGATCAATCCTATGTCGGTCGTTTGGTCGAGCAGGGAGTCATCAGCCCGGAGGAAGCCCTGTCCCATCCCCACCGCAATATCTTGATTATGGCCTTGGGAGTGGGCCCGGAGATCTTGCCCGAAAGTCCCGAACAGCCGATTGCCCTTGAAAAAGGTGACTCGCTGCTGCTTTGTACCGACGGTCTATGGAGCATGGTCAACGAGAACGAAATGCAGCTTGCCCTGGCGGGGGGAACGCTCGAGGAAGCCTGCCAGGGTTTGGTGCAGATGGCGAAACAACGCGGTGCGCCCGACAACATCACGATCCAGACGGTGCGCACTACGGCGTGAGGGCCAGGAGCGGGAGGTCGCAGCGGCTCGCCCGGCGCCGGGCGACCGAAATTTCCTCCTCTGCGGCCATATCTCTAGTAAAAGCATAGAGATTGTGGAATAATTTTCCGGGATGAAAATATCACAAAAAGGCTTGTATGCTCTCCAGGCCCTGATGATGCTGGCCCGCTGGTATGACCAGGGCGCCATCCGCATCCGTGATATTGCCTACGAGGAAGGGCTTCCGGAAAAATTCCTGGAGTTGATCCTGTTGGAGTTGAAGAATGCCCGCATCGTGGACAGCGTGCGCGGCGCCAAGGGCGGGTACCAGCTGCGTCGGGCACCCTCCGAGATCCGGCTCAGCGAAATCATTCGCCTGATTGACGGGCCGCTGGCGCCGTTTGGCGACGCGGAGCAGCTTCGGAACCTGATTGACCGCGATGCCGAGCATCGCTCCCTGTACCGCGTCTTTTTGGATGTGCGCGACGCGGCGGCGAAGATCCTAGAAAACACGACCTTGGCCGACATTGTGAAAGGGCCCGGCGCAGGATCCGCAAAAGGAAAGAGTCGTCAACCCAGGAGCAAAAAGAAGGACGGTGAGTCTCGGGTCCTTCCAATGGTGGTTCACGGCAGCGTGCATGGGGGCAAAGAATGACGCTGAGAATGATCCTCGCGCCTGGCCGCCCCTCGAAATAGGCCGGGCGAGCGTCCCGGCGCAACCAGTCAGTCGCTCAATTTCTGAAAACCGCGGAAATTTGTCCGACCAGCTATGATGGCTGTCGAATGCCCGGAGGGTACAAGTGTCCGTACTGGTTGTAGGAGGAGCAGGATATATCGGCAGCCACACCGCCCAGGCCTTGAAGCGCCGGGGCTACGAAGTGGTGGTTTATGACAATCTCTCGACGGGTCACGCCGTGCTCGCCGATGGGCTGGAGTTGGTGGTGGGAGATATTTCCGATACGGCGAAGTTATCGCAGGTGCTGCGGCGCGTCGATGCTGTGATGCACTTTGCTGCCTTCGCCTACGTGGGCGAATCGGTCGAGAACCCCAGAAAGTATTTCAAGAATAACGTGCAGGATGGCCTGACCCTGCTCAACGCGGTCGTCGACTGCAAGGTGTCGAAGTTCATTTTCTCTTCTACCTGCGCCGTCTACGGCATTCCTGCCCGAGTTCCGATCACCGAGGATCTGCCGCGGCTGCCGGTCAATCCTTACGGCGCTTCGAAGCTGGCCTTCGAATTCGCGCTCGAAGCCTATGGCCGAGCCTACGACCTGCGCTTTGTGAGCTTCCGCTATTTCAACGCAGCGGGAGCGGACGAAACCGGGAAGATTGGCGAGATACACGCGCCCGAGACCCACCTGATTCCATCGGCGTTCGAGGCAATCGGCGGCGAACGCGGCGCCTTGCAGATTTTTGGGGACGATTACCCGACGCCCGATGGCACCTGCGTTCGCGACTACATCCATGTGAACGACTTGGCTGATGCCCACGTGCTGGGGATGGAATATTTGGAGAATGGCCGATCGGCCAAACTGAACCTGGGCACGGGCCGTGGCTACTCGGTGCGCGAGGTGATCTCGACCATTGAGCGGATCTCCGGCCGGAAGGTGCCCACGCAGATGGCGCCGCGCCGACCCGGCGATCCAGCGGAATTGGTGGCCGATCCATCCCAGGCGGAAAAGGTGCTGAGCTGGAAGGCGAAGTACTCGCTCGATCAGATTGTCGCGACCGCGTGGAGCTGGGCGCAGAGCAGAAAGAAAACTGGGAAGTAAAAAGGCAAAGCGCCACCGACCCAACGTCCTTCGAGGCGTCCAAGGCGTTACGGCAGCGCCGCCGGTTACTGAGGCCCAAACTGGGGCCGAGTGTAGGCCGTCCCCTAGGCTGTTTCCAGTGCATTTCGAGGCGCGGCATCAAACTAGTTACGCAGGGGCTAGGGCGCGTGCGGGGAAATGAGCCACGGGAGGCGAACCCTCGACCGCATGGTGGCTTCGCCCGGCAGGTCCTAGTGAAATGACTCGCCCCTGCGCAGCATTCCGAGAATCGTTTCCAGGCGTCGCTGTCTGGTTGCCGGCCTCTTGGCAGTCTGCAAGCGATAGGCAATCGCGTAACGGTTTGCTTTGTTGAGCGAATCGAAAAAAGCTTTGGCGTTCTTGTTCTTGCCGACCGCCGTCAGAAAATCATCCGGGAAAGTCGCGTGAATCGAGGAATGGTAGGCGGCCGTCCATCGCCCATCATTTTTCGCGGCCTCGACTTGCGCCCGGCCGGGCGGCTGCATCTGGCCCGCTTGAATCAACCTTTCAGCATGCTGGGTGTTGATCTTGGACCAGGCGCTGCGGGCGCGCCTGGGAGTGAACTTCTGAAGCCATGACAATTCGTCATGGCTGTGCTTGAGGCCGTCGATCCATCCAAAGCAAAGCGCCTCATCGAGCGCTTCGGCATANNGGAACGAAACCCCCGGATCTTGGCCGTGACGGTCGAAACTCGGCGCTCGGCCACAGGGTTAGCCCTCTCCGCCGTCTTTCCCTTCTGCTGCCTGAGGCCGCAGCAGCGGGAATAGAATCACGTCCCGGATGGTGTGAGAATCGGTGAGCAGCATAGCGAGCCGGTCCACGCCGACGCCCACTCCCCCGGCTGGCGGCATCCCGTAGGAGAGGGCGCGGATGTAGTCTTCGTCCATCTGATGGGCTTCTAGGTCGCCGCGCTCCCGCTCCGTCAATTGCTCCTCGAAGCGGCGGCGCTGCTCCTCGGGATCGTTGAGTTCGCTGAAGCCGTTCGAGATTTCCATCCGTCCGGCGTAGATTTCCCAGCGCTCCGCCCAGTCCGACTCGTCGGCCTTGACCTTGGCGAGGGGGGAGATGGCGACCGGGAACTCGTAGATAATCGTTGGCTGGATCAGATGCTCCTCTGCCGACGCCTCGAAAAGATTGGCGATGCTCTTGCCCGCGGGTTCATTCGGGTCGTAGGCGACATGCGCGTGGCCAGTGTTGAAGCGCTCGACCAAAGCTCTCACCGAATCATGGGAGCCGAACTCGGAGAGCTCGGGTTTGGCGCCCGCCGCTTCCGGCCAGTAGTGAATGATCGCCTCGCGCATGGTCATA
>PKYX01000158.1 GCA_003132825.1 Acidobacteriaceae bacterium | reverse complement strand
TGCGAGAGGCCCTGTCCCGTGCCGTATTCCGATGGCCCTTTGGACTATTGCGGGCTCGGAAAAGACCGCGGTGCGGCAGACGCGGTGTTAGACTTCTGACCGTGATTGCGCGCTGGCTGCAAACCGCCGTTCGGATCGGAGTCGTCACACCGGCAAGCGGACAAGGGATTACTCGTCCCAATGTACCTGAGGAACTGAAAGCCCCGGGCGGCGAAGAAGTTGTCTTGCAGGTTCACGCCTCGGGATCGCAGATCTACACGTGTCAGCTCGGAACGGACAGCAAGTTCGGTTGGACGCTGAAGGCGCCGGATGCGGAGCTGCGTGATCAGCAAGGAGCGATCATCGGCCGCCACTACGCCGGCCCCACGTGGAAACACTCGGATGGGAGCGAAGTCACAGGGAAAGCCGTCGCCCGGGTTGATTCACCAGATTCGGATTCAATTCCGTGGCTCCTGGTGACCGCCACTGGTCATTCCGGAGATGGCGTGCTCAGCCGTGTCACCAGCATCCAGCGCATTCACACCCATGCCGGGCTGCCGCCCCTCGCAGCCGACTGCAATGCCTCCAAGCAGAACGTTGAAGTAAAGAGCGCCTACACCGCCGATTACTATTTTTATGCGCCTCCGAGATGACGAGCCCCGGCCGCAAAACGCCCCGGGAAGCCAGCTGATTTGCCGATGCCTCACCCGTTGATGTCGTAAACTACTAGGCATCGTCTGGGCACTGGCGGTCACACGACCAGGCGGCGGTGGGAACGTCTGGAAACAGCCGCCTGAAGAATGCGGGCCTCTTCGACACTTTCGCAGACGGTGCCTCGAGAAGGAGATCTGTCTTGAACAAAGCAAGCCTTTCTATCCTGGGCGCAGCCATATTAGCGTGTTTCGCACGGACTCCCGCGCCAGCGCAGGTCGGGGAGTCCATCCAATTGTCGCCGGGTAGCACCATCCCCGCGATGTTGGAGAGGGGGATTGATGCGCGAAAGAATAAGGTTGGCGATGAGGTCACCGCCAAGACGACAGAAAATGTGAAATCAGGAGGACAGATTGCCGTACCGCGAGGCTCTAAGCTTGTCGGTCATGTGACCGAAGCCAAGGCCAGAACGAAGGAAGAATCGGAGTCGGCGGTAGGCATCGCCTTTGATCATGCTGTTTTGAAGGATGGGCGCGAGATCCAGCTGGCGCTCGAAATTCAGGCGATAGCGCCGCCTGAGTCGGCGACTCCCTCGGACATGACCGAGCCCCCAACGATGGGGACGGCCGGAGGAGCCCCCTCTGGCCCGGGTCCCGGGGCACCGATGGGTCCACGAGCGGATCCGAACGCAGGCACTCCCGGTAGAGTGAGCTCGACCAATTCCGCATACGGTGCGCCCTCGGGGCTTTCACCGACAGGTGGGCTCACTCCCAGCTGTCATGGCGTCCTCGGGATCGACGGGCTGGAGTTGAGTCCTGAAACCGCAAGCTCAACGGGGGGATCGGTGATTATTTCGCAGCGTCGGAACGTGCATTTGGACGGTAGAACCCAGTTGATGCTGCGGGTGACCGGGAACTAGTCTGGCGGGGCCTGGTAAACGCCTCCGGGCTCCATCCATCCGTTCCGAGAGTTAGGTTCAGGCCAGCCCCTACCGTGCCTCCAATTCCATCACCTGAATGGAATAGGGCGGAAGGGTGTGAGAAAACTGGGTGGCCGCATTCGTTATCGTGCTTTCCTTCGGAACAATTCTCGTGGGATCAAGGATCGTGTTCGTGGCCTGCGTCGTGCTCGCGCTCAGGCTGATTATCTGTCCATTTTTGTTCACTTGCGAAACACCGTTCAAGCGAATGGTCAGAGGTCGCGGAGATGCGGTTGCGTTCACCATCTTCAAATACAACTTTCCGTCTCTAGAGTCGCGCGTAACCGAGTAAAAGAACCTCAATGCGGTGCCCTCGAGCCTGGCGTCCAGGATCTGATCACCAACATGGTTGCTGAACATCACCTGTGCGTAGTAGCTCGGGGAGCCATAGCTGTCGAGTGTGTCGTAGCCGATCAAATCGGATTCCCATTGCATACCGCCCGGATTCACATTCACGAATAAGGGTGCGTAACAGGACATCAGGATGATGTCGCTGTTTCTTTCCATGCCTGTCATCCATGCTGCGTCTCCCAGCGCGGCATTAAAATTGGGCGTCGGACTGCCTTCGCGTGTAGCCCACTCCCCGACAAAAATTTTCGGCCCCTGCCGATCTGTTTTGTCATAGTGATCCACATCGTCAAAGAACTGCGACGCGGAGTGATAGAAGTGGTCATCGATTACATCCGGGCTGACGCTCTTGACCGGAGTTGTGGCAATCAATTGGAGGTCGGGATATTTTGCCTTGATCGCCTTGTAGAACTGGGCGAAGCGGCCATCATAGGTCCCGCTGCCGTCGTGGTTATCTTCATTTCCAATCTCGACATAGGTCAGGTGGAAAGGTGCTGCATGGCCATCCCTCGCCCGTTCGGCGCCCCATGGGGTGCTCGTGCTGCCGGTTACATACTCGATTTCATCCAGAGCCTCCGCGATAAACGGCTCCAAATCCTTCCCCGGCTGCACATACTCCTGCCTCAATGAGTAGCCGGCATAGACCCCCAGCACCGGTTCCATCTTGAGGTCTTCACACCACTCGAGAAACTCGAGCAGCCCCAGCCCATCCGAGGAAAGGTAGTTCCACGGGCTCGGATGCGTAGGGCGATCGACCAGGGAGCCGATTGTCTTTTCCCACAGGAAGCGCTCGTCGATGTGGTTGCCTTCCAGGTAATTCCCGCCGGGAAAGCGTAGGAACGCAGGGTGCAAAGCGGCCAGCATTTCCATCAGATCGATGCGGTTGCCGTTCGCCCGGTCATGGTAGGTGGGCGGGAAAAGCGACACCAGACTGAACCACAGTTTCCCCGGTCTTCCCGCGCTGAGCACCAGTCGGTTGTTGGCAGAGGGAGGGCTGAGGCCGGAATGAAGCGTAAAGCTGTACTGCTTCCAGTCGGAACCAAGCGTGGGCACCGTCGTCGACGCCAGGACTCTGGCCGTGTCGTTGTCGATAAGTCTCACCGCGATCGGACCGATGGACGGATCGGCGGCCTTGGCATAGAACGAACCTTGATAGACCGTATGTGGCCGAACGGGAATGCCCCAGAACCCTTCGTTAGAGATGCCGGCCGGCTCCGCTGTGGTGGCGCTGCGGATGGTAAGAGCCAGACTCAGCGGCAGTGCGCGGCTCGGCCCAGTCGATGTATCCATGGTCATCGATGCATCGGAATTACCCGACTCATAGACGAACCAGTGGAAGGGCTGACTGCGCCGGTTGTCCTGGAAAGCGCGGTTTCTCAGAAGTTCGGCATACAGGCCGCCATCGTAGGAGTAGTTGATCTCCTCAGTCATCAGGCCATAAAGCATCGGGCTTACTTTGCCCTTAACTTGGTGTATATCAATCGACAGCGTAGGAGGCTCTGCAGCGCCAGCTCGGACAACGGCTGAGAGCAGAAGGGCGACAAGCAAACAGAGGGCCTGCGAACGACGCGCGGGATGCAAGGGTCCAGCCTCCTGAGGGTAGCTTCGCAACTCCGAGTTCGAGAAAAACTATCCGGCAATCTGTAAGCCTTTTCTGCGGAACGCCTACAGAATTACCACGCGAATATACACGAGTCGCGCAAACGGGAGCGCATCCGCTCCCTGACTCCGGCGCTTGCGCATTTGCACAGCGGCATGCGGTGTGCATCGTCAGACGCCGCCGGGTCCATCCCCATGACTGCTCCGAACCGGGTGTCGTGGACGCGCGCACCCTGTTATCCCAGTGGATCCATTAATCGCCCAGCTCGGGAAACGGGTCTTGCCGCCTGCCACAGTCCGTCATGCCGTTGTTGAATCTGGAAATCCATCCCTAAGACTCGCCCGATGCCGCCCGCCGCCTGCCAGGCATCGTCTTAGGACCCGCAGCCGGCAAAACGGAGGTTGCAAGACCAGCGCCAGCGCGATTGCCCGGGTGCATCCACTCCTCGAACGGATTTGGGGATGGCATCAGCCGGCCGGGATTCATGATGTTGCCGGGGTCAAGGCCGCGTTTGATGGCCGCGACCGCCTGCACGCCGAGCGGGGAAATATCCGCGGCCAACCAAGGCAGATGCTCGGTGCCTACTGCGTGGTGGTGGGAGAGTGTCGCTCCGCAGTCGATGAACGATTGCTGGGCGGCCCGCTTGACGCGAAGATACTGCTCCATTTCTCGTCCCGGCTGTTGTCGGAAGCCGAAAGTGAAGTAAACGCTGGCGCCACATTGATACGTGTGGCTTATGTGACATCCAGCCCAAGGACGCACTCCGCTTTCGAGGATGCTGGCCCGAACGATCGACATCGTCTCCCGGTACACGGGCAAGATGTTGCTCCACACGGTCGAGGTCTCGCTGACGTCGGTGGTGACATCATGATCGAGCAGAAAATCGCGGATATGAGGAAAGTCGTATTTTGTCGCTTCAAACGACTTCCCCGTCGTCGCTCCCAGGCCGATGGCACCGAATCGCCGATAGATGGCCTGCACTTGGCGTAGCTGGCGAGCAACTCCCTCTTGCCTGCCTTCAAAAGCGGTGAGCATTAGACAGGTCCGCGGCAGCGCAAACCCCCTGACGCGGAGATAGCCCTTGAAGAGGCTGCTCATGCTCTTCGAAAAACGGGAGGCCGGGGGCTTGAATGCCAGCGACAGAGCGGTCTTGTCGGGATCGTTGAGTCGCACCATCGCGGGCATACATTCCTGGCGCACGCATTCATGCATCGCTTCAATGCCGCCTTCAAATTCTGGGAACAGATAGCCGGTAACGAGTCGCGAC